>JBJYXQ010000097.1:1654-6799 GCA_046260035.1 Anaerolineae bacterium | reverse complement strand
GCACAGTGAATTCCAACATCAGGGCAGATTCGGCGGGCGTGGTGTACAGGGCCTCACTGAGCGCCTCGTTGAACCACACCCGCAGGCTGGCATCGAAACTGGGGAAATCCTCTTCTCTCACGCCGAGACGTTGCAGCGCGATGCGCTGTCCTAGCTCCTGCACTGCGCCCGCGATCGCGCGCGAGGATGCTGTCGCTGCAAGGCTTTCCGCACCGTTGAGCCACACACCGAGTTGCGGCTTGCCGGTCGGAGCTGCCAGTTTGTCACCAAACCCCGGCGGAATGATCAGCGCTGCGTTAATCGCACCGCTATCCAGGTTGCTTTGGAGTGTGTCAATGTCTGCCGCCCACCCCTGGAGTGCGAACGTTCCCGTGTTCTCCAGCGCTACGACCACCGCACGGCTGGCTGCGGTGCGATCTTGATCCAATACCATCAACGGCAGGTTCACCAAGGGACGTGAGGTAGCCCAGCCGACGAGCAATAGTTCCATCGCGCCACCAACCAACATAAAGGCCGGCATCCACCAGTCGTTAATCAAATGAATGAATTCTTTAGTCGCCAGAGACAAGATACGTCGTAGCATGGTGCTCCTTACTTACCCCAACTTCTTCTTGAAGAAGAACGCGCCGACGGCCGTGAACGCCACGCCCAGCCCCGCCAGAGCCAGCACGTAAGGCCAGAGCACCTCCATTCCCACACCGGGGAGAAAGATGCCACGCGTGATGACGGCATAATGGGTGCCGGGAAGGCTCATCGCTTCCATGCGCACTTCTGCCGGCATCGAGGCCAGAGGGAAGAAAATGCCCGTCATAAAAAACCCGGGGAAGAAGATGAGCAAGAAGGAGAGCGCCAACGCGGCAGGCTGTGTGTGCATAAATACGCCAATCAACATGCCCATACTGAGCATCGCGAACAAGAAAATGGCAGACAGCGCGAAAAACAGCGGGAAGCTCCCGTTGAAGGGGACGTGAAACGCGATCTCGGCGACGGCGGGGATGACCACCACGTTGATGAGGCCCACGATGATGTAGGGGATGATTTTGCCTATCAACAATTCGGTGCGGCTGACCGGCGTGACCATAATCTGCTCCAACGTGCCGTGCTCACGCTCGTGAGCCAGGGTCAACGCGACCGACAATGCCGGCATCCCCAGCACCATGGAGATCAGGCCAGGAACCATATCCACGCGGGGTTTCAGGCCGGGGTTGTACAGCGCGCGTACGCGCAAATCAATGGGCTGAAGGGACGCGGCCTCCACCTGCAAGGTAGGCATCCGCCGGATCAGCAAAGCCTCCACGAAAGCTTGGGCGCGCCCTCCAATCTGCTCAACGGCGAAGTTTCCGCTCTGTGGCTCCGTCCCATCGATGATAATTTGCAGCGGCAATGCACGCAGTGAGAGTAAATCTCGCTCAAACGTGGGCTGGATGATCAACGCGGCCTTGATCGCATCATGCATCAACAGTTCATTGATCGCATCGAAAGAATCCGTGTAGGTATAGAGGTCGAGGTCTTTCCCCTCGGTCACACGCTGGATGAATGCGCGGGATGTGGCGGTGCGATCCTGATCCCACACGGCCACGGGGACGTGCTCGATGTCCACCGTCAAAGCATAGGCCATGAGGAAGAGAATCGCGATCGGGGTCAACAACACAAGAATGAGTGTGCTGCGATCACGCAGAATATGGCGGATTTCTTTGCGCACAACCGCGCGCAGGTGTCGAAATGACATTTCGAGTTCTCCGTTCAGCCGGCGTGGCTACGTCTCTTCCAAGTGATGGATTAGTGAGATAAACGCCTCTTCCATGCGCGGCGTTGTGCGCCGGATGCTGCGATAAGCGAGGCCGTGTTCATTCAGGGCCGCCTTAATCTCCGGCATAGCCTGATCCGCCGATTCAACCAGCACATGCAGCACATCGCCGTAGGTCTGGACCTCCAGCACGCCAGGACGCCCTTCCAGCAACGTACGCACCGCCTGCCAGTCATCGGGCCGTATCTCAATCAGATCGCCATGGACTTGCTGCCGAATTTCTCGCGGCGCGGCGCATATCACCAGCCTGCCGGCGTACATCAAGCTGACGCGCGAGCAGCGATCGGCCTCGTCCATATAGGGCGTGCTCACGACGATAGTGGTGCCTTCCAGGTACAGATTGGTTAGGATGTCCCAGAACTCCCGGCGCGAGACCGGGTCAACGCCGGTGGTCGGTTCATCCAGGAGCAGAATCTCAGGCTGGTGGATGAGTGTGCAGGCCAGCGCCAGCTTCTTTTTCATCCCGCCGGAAAGATATTTGGCGCGGCGATCCTGGAATTCCGTCAGACCGGCGAAGGCCAACAGTTTCGCCTTACGCTCCGCCAGACCTTTGACCTGCACGTCGTACAACTCGGAGAAGAAATCCAGGTTCTCCAACACCGAAAGTTCCCCGTAGAGGCTAAAGCGCTGCGCCATATAGCCGATGCGCGGCTTGACGGCTTCGGCGTGGCGGGCCAAATCGTAGCCTGCGACCTGAGCCGAGCCATCCGTGATATTGAGCAGACCGGCCAGCAGTCGCAGCGTCGTCGTCTTGCCGGCCCCATCCGGCCCAACGAGACCAAAAAGCTCGCCGGGCTGGATCGCCAGATTCAGCGCATCCACCGCCCGCGTGCGCTTGCGGCCCATTTTCTTGAAATCGCGCGTCAGATCGTGGGCCTCAATGATGGGGGATACCGTCACGGTTCGACCTCCAGCCCTTGCAGAAGCGTATCAACGAAGGTCGCGCTGATCTTTGCTAGATCTATGTCTGGCTTGAGCATCACGTAAGCAGCGAGGCCATCGTAGGCAGCCAAGAAACTCCAGGCCAGGGCTTCGGCATCGGTAGGTTTGAATTCACCGGCGCTGATGCCGGCCTCAATAATGCTCACAAGCATACTTTTGTACTCCAAAAGGAATTCGAACCAGACGTGGTCGGCTCGCGCACGTTGAGAACTTGAGGTCCAGTACTCGATAAACAGATTGAACATCCCGCTGACATGCTTGCTGGCCTCCACCGCTTCTTGCGCCACGGCGCGCAGTTTGTCGGACGCTGTAGGTAGATCGCTCAAGTGGGCGAGGGGATCTGCGCCGAAATACTCTTCGAACAATGCTCGAATAGCCGATTCCAGCAAATCCTCTTTGTTCTTGAAATGCCAGTACAGCGTGCCTTTGCTCAAGCCACTCGCCGCAACGACGTCATCCATCGTCGTCTGGTTGTAGCCACTGCGGGAAAAACATTCCAGGGCCGCCTGGATGATGCGCGCACGCGTCTCTGCCGTGTCTGACTGACGAGGTGCCATTGATATTTCCTTTCAGTTTATAGACTGACCAGTCAGTCTATATTCTACCGCAATAGATAAATTTCGTCAAGTGATGGAGATCGAATAAGAAGGTGTTTTGCCGTAAATAAACATAGACAAACGCTGAGGCACGGAGTCCTCAGCGTTCGTCCACAAAAATCGTTGTCCGCGAAAGCTTCCCTACCCCTCCGCGATGATGCGATTCACCACGAGCTGGCGGAACGCCGGTGACAGGCTGGCAAAGTAGGCGCTGAAACCGGTCACGCGTACCACCAGATCGGGATACTTGCTGGGGTCCTTGTGCGCTTCGAGCACCTTTTCCGCATCCATAATGTTCAGGTTGATCTGCGTGCCGCCCAGATCGAAGTGCGTTTTGATGAGGTTGGCGATGTTGTCGACGCCACCCTCGTCTTTGGAAAGCATCGGATCGAGTTCCATCTGCATCGGAGCGGTGTTGCCGAAACCAGGCTGCACAGACGCAATCGCCACCGCCATCGCTGTAGGTGCGCCGTCTTTGCGGTAGCCTGGATCGGGGTTCGCGCCGTGGGAGATAGGCGCGCCTGCGTGACGACCGTTCGGCGTCGCGCCGACCCCCTTACCCATCGGGATAGTGTTCGCCCAGGAAAACAGGCCGGGGACCAGGTTGAAACCGCGCGGCGTGGGCGCTTCTTTGACCAGATCGGTGAACGTCTGATTGACGCGCACAGCCCATTTATCGGCGCGGGAACCGCCGCTGCCGTAGCGCGAGATGTTACGTAGCATCAGCCGGGCGCGTTCGCCCTCAGGACCAGCCCAGTCAGTCTCGATGCAACGGGCGACCTCATCCCAGTTTAACCGTCCCTCCCGCTCGACGCGCTGCTCCAGCGCCGCGAACGAGTCGGCGACGGTCGCCAGCGCCGCGCCATCCAGACACAGGTTGTAGAATTCGATGCCGCCGTGCGAAGCGTCCAAGCCACGCTCGATGGGGCCAAAGCTCAGCAAATCGATCACCAGCTCCGGGAAAACGCGGTGCATATGCTCTGTGTGGAAGTCCAGGCTCGCGGCAATCGTGCGGATACCACGCCGCAGGTGATTCGTGAAGCGCGTCCACAGGTTGTCGACACTCGGTGGCATAGCAGGATCGCCCAGCATTTCCTTCCAGGCGACCTCGAAGACGGCAGCGAAGTTGATCTTGACGCAGTCATTGAGCGTGTACTCGCGGCCCGGAATCGCCGACCAGTGACATCCGGAATAGGCGCGCTCACGGCCTAACGCGATGTCGTAGCCGTTGCGGGCAAAACCCTCAGCGGTGCGCTCGATGCCGAGGAACTTGGGCATGCCGGTCTTGTCCTCGAACATCACCTCGACGCCGCGTTTGAGCAGACCGGGGTCCACGCCATCCCCCACGCAGACGCCGACGTTCGCCGGAATCTTGAGGCGGTGCGCGGCTTCCAGCACGAGATACGAAACCCGGTTGGTGACGTCGTTGCCGTCTGCGTCGGGGCCTCCGAGCTGGAGATAGGCCGTATCACGCAGCAGCAAGCAGGCGACATGGAAAATAGCCTCCTCGTCGGTGAGTAATCCTGCTGCGACATCCCGCTCGTAGTACGGCGTGAGCAGCACGTCCAGTCGTCCCAGCGAACCGCTGCCGTTGTACATCCGCGCCAGCATCTGGTACCACAGAATCCACTGGCACGCCTCGCGGAAGGTCTCCGGCGGCTCCATGACCAGCCGCTCGTTCATCGCGGCGATCTCCAACAAATTCTGCCGTCGTGCCGGCTCATCTTCCGCGTCCGCCATTGCGCGCGCAGCTTCGGCGTGACGCCGAATCCAGTCCTGCGTCCCCAGGACGATGTCTTC
>JBJYXQ010000097.1:0-1554 GCA_046260035.1 Anaerolineae bacterium | reverse complement strand
CCGCCCGCCAGCGAGCTGACGGGGTCAATGTAAACCGGATGCGCCTCGAGCAGCGCCCGGTAGTTCGCTCCCACCGCCTTGGGGCCGAAGAAACCACCCTCGGGATGTGTAAGTTGGGGTTCGTAGCCCTCGATCAAACAGTCGGTGATGGGCATCCCCGACGTGCTCATCGTCTTCACGATTTTACGGCGGTCGGGCGGGGGCAGGATCAGCGCCCAGTCGTCGTGGTCCATCGAACCGATAAGTGCTTGCTTCTCCTGCGTCTGCGCCATCTTGGTTGCGCGCAACTGCTCGATGCGCTGCTGATACGTCAATGTCTCAATTTCCGTCACGATAGTCATCATTTACCTCCCAACAATATGAACCACAGAGCCATAGAGGGCACGGAAAGAAATTAAAAACTCTGTGCTCTCTGTGGCTCTGTGGTAGAACTTTCATTCGCCATAATTCAAAACCACACTTTGGTCGAGTCGTGCGTGCTAGGTGTGGGAACGCGGTGCGTGGCGACGACGTCCGGGTTCAGACAATATCCCAGGCCCGGCGCATCGGATACCCACAGATAGCCATCCCGAACCGGTTCACGCGGCGTGAGCAGATCGGCACGCCAGTCGACTTCACCCCAAGCATACTCCAAAATCAGAAAATTGGGGAGTGTGCAGACCGCGTGCGCCGATGCAACCGTGGCGACCGGTCCGGATGGATTGTGCGGTGCGATCAGGAGTTGGCGCAAACGCGCCGCTTCGGCGATGGCGCGCATCTCAGCCAGACCGCCGCAATGCTTCACGTCGGGCATCAGCACATCGACGACGCGCTCCAGCAAAAAGGGGCGGAACCCTTCGACGCCAAAGATGCTCTCCGCCGAGGCCGTCGGCATAGGGAGAGCTTGAGAAATCTGCGCCAGTTGATCCGGGAACGTATGCTTCACCGGTTCTTCGTACCACATCAGGTCATAATCCGCCAGCGCACGCCCCACGATGACGGCTTCCGAGGTTTCCATCCGCCCGTGGCAGTCCACCATCAAATCAATCGCGTCGCCGATAGCGCTGCGCACGGCTTCCACGCGCGCGATGCCAGGGCGCCAGGCAGCCTGCGGCCCGGTGCGAACGTGGTCGCGCGCCCGCAGTTCGTCGAAAGGCGCAAGCTTGATCGCCGTGAAGCCTTCATCCACGGCCTGCCGTGCAGCACGGGCAAATCCTTCCGGGGAACGATCGTTGACATGGCGGTTGATGTTCGCGTAGAGGCGTAGCTTATCCCGTACTTTCCCGCCGAACAGCGTGTGAATCGGCACGCCGAGGTGTTGTCCAGCGATATCCCACAACGCCTGCTCGACTGCACTCAATGCCGTGTGCGCGATGCGCCCGCCATCCACGCGGGCCAGGCTACGCCACAAGCTATTGATCGCGAGCGGATCGCACCCCACAAGCTGCGCCGCAAACACGCCCAAGGTGGCAACCAGCAAAGCATCGTTGCCGCTGTGGCTGGCTTCGCCCAGACCGGTAAGGCCTTCATCCGTGTGGACGAGCACAAACACCCAATCGCCGCGCTGATTAACGT
>JBJYXQ010000096.1:0-10524 GCA_046260035.1 Anaerolineae bacterium | reverse complement strand
GGCCAACGCCTCCTGGCGCACATCACACACCGCGTGGATGCGCGTCACCGGATGCGCGTCGAAAGCCGCACGGAAGCTTGCGCCGCGTCCCGCTGCGCCTACAATGCCAATGTTTAGTTTTTCGATCAGCGCCATAGCTCTATCCTCTTTTCGCTAGATTCCGGTCTATCCGTTGCGTTGTAACCACGCGCGAGCGTCGGCCTCATCCATACGGATTTGTTCCATCAACGCCCCCACCGATGAGAAACGCAGTTCCTCGCGCAGCCGGTGTAGAAAATCCAATTGTAGTGGTTCGCCATAGATATCGCGTGAAAAATCGAGCAGGTACGCTTCGACGGTGGGAGGAGAGTGATCAAACGTGGGCCGCGTGCCGACGTTGACAATCGCAGCGAACGCTTCGCCGTGCAGGTGCACCCGGCAGATGTAGATACCGTTTGCCGGCAGGAGCCGGTTCTCGGGAATACGCAGATTTGCGGTGGGGAATCCCAGGACGCGCCCACGTTGGTGGCCATGCTCGACGACACCGCTCAACCGGTAAGGATGTCCCAGGCAGTCGTTGGCCTGATCAAGGTCACCGGCTTTCAAGGCGTGACGGATGCGGCTGCTGCGGACGGAGCGACCATCCCAACAGAGGGTTTCGCCGAACTGATGGACCGCAAATCCCAGCCGCGCGCCCATCGCTTCGAGAAAGGGGATGTTGCCTTCGTGGTTGTGCCCTAGGACGAAATCCGGGCCAACCCACAGTCCCGCCAGCGCCAGTTTCTCCACCAGCCAGGTTACAAAATCCGTTGCCGAGATCGCCGCCGCCTGGCGATCAAAAGGAAGCACAACGACACCATCCAATCCCAACGGGCGCATATAGTCGAGGCGTTCCTCCAACGTAGAGAGTGCACCGTTGGTACTACGCCCCAAAACCAGACGCGGCAGTGGATCGAAGGTCAGCACGACAGCCTGCATCCCAGCCTGTCGCGCCCCGGCTGCCATCCACCGAATCAGGGCTTGATGCCCACGATGCACGCCATCAAAGGCGCCAATCGTCAGTCCGGTTGGCCCGGCCAATTTTAAAGATTCGATATCCTGTCTGACCCACATGTGCGAATTACGAATTATGAATTACGAATAGCGAATTACGTGGTTTATCTGCGTTGTAGCACCAGCAGGCTCATGCGCTTGTCACGCTTGCGTTTGACGGTCCTCAACAATTTGGTGGACGCGCCATTCGATGGCGCAACCGCTTTTTCCAGTCGCGTGATGGGCGTCGATCCGGCGACCAGCCACAGTTTGCCGTCCAGCGCGAGCAATGCAGCAGCTTGTTGCGTCAACTGTTCCGCTGCCGCCTGGCCCTCCTCCTCACGCAACACCCCCACGATCATATCAGCCATCCCTTCCTGCCCATCCAACCCAAGCTGGTGCGCCACGGTCATCTGCGCGACGGGGCAGCCATTCTGGAGCAGATTGTCGCGCGTGTAGTGCAGGCTCAGTAAATCCCGATCCACGAGGGCGATTGAGTCAGGTTGGAAGAGCTTCCACAACGCGACGGGGATATGCCCCTGCCCTGGATTATGAACAATCACACGTCTCACCGGCTTCTCCGGCAAACGCGCTAAATTATTCAGCAGCAGAAGACTGCCGTAGCTAAGCGAATCGAACTCCGGCAGACCGCGCGCCGTCTGCATTTGGAACGTCAATGAGGCAACAGAGATTTCGACCGCATCGCGGTGATAAAGGCCGCGCGCCAGCCCACTGGCGAACAGCGGCTGCGCAGCGCGGTAGGCTTCGGTGAAGCGATAGTGGAAGATAGCGTGGCCTGAACGGGTCTCTTGGAAGACGATCTCAATGCCCGGATCGTCCAGCGCCTGCGCGACAAGCGCTTCCAGCGGCGCCACCACGACGACGGCGACCAAACCGCCCGGTCGCAGAAAATGAACGGCATCGCGCAGCATGCTGGTGATGACCGTCTCGCCGGCCTTGCCGGGGATATTGGAGATGATGAGGTCGAAATCGCGCGCAGAGACGTCATCGTAACCCAGGCTAGCGTAAACCTGGACATCCGAGAGTTCGTTGAGCAGCGCGTTCTGGCGCGTATACTCCAGGGCGAGCGCATCGCGATCCACCGCGTGGACGACGCTCTCCGGATACAGCGCCTTCAACGTCAGTCCGAGGGGACCATAACCGCAGCCAAGATCAAGGATTTTAGCAAAAGGCGGCGCATCCACGAGACTGCGCAACAATCTCGCCGTTCCCACGTCAATCTGGTGGCTGCTGAACAAGTCTTGCGCCACGTTGTAATGCAGGGTGTGCCCGTGGTGATAGAAATCGATGGTTTTCTTAAAATAGACGTCCGTCATATGACCCCCGATAAAATGAGTGAGTAAATGAGCGAGCAGCACGAGTCAAATACAGCATAAAGTCCATTTCAGTTTATAGCTTCAAGGGGATCGTTAGATCCCCGTTACCCACAGAATCGGGATCGATCCCCCCAAGCACCAGGACAACCACAATAAACTCAATCCGCCGACTTAAAGACCAGCTTAGGTCGCCACATCCCCGGTTCAACTGGGATCAGCACGGCGACGAGCTGCCCTGTGTTGTCGTGGGCCTGGATCATCGCAGTCTCAGGAGGCGCATCCAGTGGAAGTGTTTGGCCGTAGCCAACTGCCTGTTCTTGCTCCGGCGTGAGTATGATTACAGGCAAGCCCGCGAGCGCCGTCTGGGGTGGAAGCAGGGCCTCAGCAAGACGTTCTGTTTCCGCCAGCGCGCGCAGCGCCTCCAACGTGTGCGCCTCCTCAAGTCGAAACTTACCCGCTGCTATGCGGGTGAGTGCAATCAGATGCGCGCCGCAACCGAGAGTCTGTCCCAGGTCGTGGGCCAGGCTGCGGATGTACGTCCCCGCCGAACAAACCACGTCGATGGTCAGATCAGGTAACGCCCACGCCAACACGTCCAGCCGGTGAATCGTGACAGGACGCGGCGCGCGCGCGATCTCTTTCCCTTGCCGCGCCAGCTTGTAGAGCTTCTGTCCCTTAACTTTGATAGCGGAGTACATCGGCGGAACCTGGTCAATCGCACCACGGAAATTCGCCAGTGCTGCTTCGATCTCCGCCACACTCGCCGTCACCGGGTGGCGCTCGACGATCTCGCCATCGGCATCGTACGTCGTCGTCGTTTCGCCCAGGCGTAGCGTAGCGCGGTAGGCCTTGTCACTGCCGTCGATGAACTGCACCAGTCGCGTCGCTGCGCCGAGCGCCAGCACAAGCACCCCGGTCGCCATTGGATCGAGCGTGCCCGTGTGCCCCACGCGGCGCGTTCCCGCCATTCGCCGCACGGCATTGACAACGTCGTGCGACGTCATTCCGGTGGGTTTGTTGACAATGAGAAAGCCGTTCATTCTGTTGCTATCAGTGGTCAGCAGTGAAGACGACAAAAGTCTCCGCACGTCCAGCGTCTCGCAAACTTATTATTCAAAGTGATACTTGTTCAGTCAAACATCACGTGAGACTTTTGTAGTCTCTTCGCTAGGGCGATGTGCAAGTTCCTGGCGCACAAGAGGCAAGACGCGCGCTTGGGCCACGTCCAAATCGCCAGCCACGGAGCAGCCGGCGGCCTGGCGATGACCGCCGCCTTCAAGCGCCTTGGCGATCCAGGCCACATCGTAGCCGGGCCGCGAGCGCAGGCTTACCTTTACCGTGCCATCGCGCATTTCGAGAAAGGTCGCCATGATCTTCGCTTCTGCCACGCGGCTGAGCAAATTGCCCAGGTCGAGGTCGTCGTGGTCTTCGATGCCGAGGGCGATCTTCTCAGCCAGCGGAAAGGTGGCCCAGGCCATCTCGTCGTCGAGCTGCAAGCGCTCAAGGGCCACGGCCCACCCACGCATCTGCTGGTAGGGGACAGAGTCGAGTGTTTTTTCCATCACGCCAAGATAGTCGCCGCCAGCTTCAATCAACTGACCGACAAAACGCAATACCTCTGGTGTGGTGTTAGACGTGCGCAATCCGCGCGTATCGGTGAGGATAGCAACGAGCAAACATGTCGCCATCTCGGCGGTCAACGGGATATCGAGCGCATCGATGAGCACTGCGATGGGCAGCGCTGTCGCCGCAGCATCGGAATCGACCAGGTTAACGTCGCCAAAGGCGTTGTTCGTCGCATGGTGATCGATAACCAATAACGGCAGCTTCCCATGCCAATCGTCCTTGTAAATGCCACCTGTGCGGTGCAAATCGCTCATATCCACGGCGATCACAAGGTCGATATCAGTCTCTTCGCTGACGTCGCTCACGTAAGTTTTCGCGCCCGGCAGATAGGCGACGTTCGCCGGGACCGGATGTACGCATGCCAGCACCGGGCTTAGCCCTATCTGCAGAAGGGCCAGCCGCAAGGCCAACGCAGACCCAATGGTATCCCCATCTGGACGCGGATGAGAGATGAGTAACGGGCGGCGGCGCTGTTTGAGCAACGCCGCCGCATGGTGAAGTGCTTCTGTTGATAGATTAGATATCATCGTCATCATCGTCCCCGACGTCGTCGTCTGCGAGGTCGTCGCCCTCTTCTACATCTTCCGAACCGGCATCGTCCACGTGCAGTTCGTTGAGCAGTTCCTCGATCCGGGCGCCATGTGCCAGCGAGGGATCGTAGGTGAAGACCAGCTGGGGCAGGTTGCGCAGGCGCAACGTCGGCGCCATCTCATTGCGCAGCCAGCCCGCCGCGCCATCGAGCGCGGTTTGCGTCACGGCGATGTCTTCCGTCGAGCCAATGATGCTAAAAAAGACTTCTGCACGTGTCGTGTCCCGGTTAACCACCACATCGGTGATGGTGACATTTTCCAAGCGGGGATCATTGCTCTCTTCGCTGAGCAATCGCGTGAGTTTTCGGCGGATCAGCTTGCTCACACGTCCCAAATATTTCTTTCCCATACGTACCTCCTAGCGCGGGTAAAAAAGGGGCTTTCGTCATACTTAAGCCCCTACGTAACCGCGACCCGCTCCATCACGAAGAATTGCAACTGATCTCCTTCTTCAACGGCATCGAAGCCCGCCAGCTTGACGCCACATTCGTAGTTCTGACGTACCTCACGCACATCCTTCTCGAAGCGCTTGAGGGAATCCAAGCTACCCTCATGGAGCACCTGTCCATCGCGGAGCACGCGCGCCTTGGCATTGCGCTGGATAACGCCATCGGTGACGTAACATCCAGCCACACGCCCAACCCGGGGGATATCGAAGGTCTGGCGCACCTGCGCTTCACCGATCACTTTCTCTTCATAGACCGGGGCAAGCATACCCTTCATCGCCTTTTCCACGTCATCGACGATTTCGTAAATGATTTCGTAAAGCTGGATGGCGAGGTCTTCCATATCGGACATGCGTCGGGCCGAGCTGTCGGCATTGACGCGGAAGCCAATGACGATAGCCTCAGAAGCCAGCGCCAGGTCGATGTCCGACCCGTTGACGTTACCGGCAGCCGCGTGAATCACGTTGATCTTCACTTCGTCGTTGCTCAGCCGTTTCAGGCTGTTGACAATCGGCTCAATAGAACCCTGCACATCCGTTTTAAGGACGATGTTTAGCTCCTGAACCTGTCCTTCGCGGATACGGCTGGAAATATCGTCCAACGTGAGTGGACGCACCGCTGTGCGCGCCAGCTCTTTGGCACGGGCCTCTTCCTGGCGTTTGTCCGCGATAGCGCGCGCCGTACGTTCGTCCTTGACAACTTCCAGGCGATCCCCGGCCTCGGGCACGTCGTGTAGCCCGATGAGGACGGTGGGCGTAGCAGGCGGTGCGGTTCGATGGCGCTTGTCGTTCTCATCTTGTAGAGCGCGGATCTTTCCCCACGTCTTACCAACAACGACCACATCGCCAGTGCGCAACGTCCCATTTTGGACTAAGACAGTCGCCAGCGATCCCTGGCGTTTGTCAAGACGCCCCTCCAGGACCGTACCCACCGCTTCGCGTTCCGGGTTGGCCTGAACACAGACCTCATCAGCCACCAGCAAGATCGCTTCGAGCAGATCCTCCAAACCCTCCCGGTTCCGTGCAGAGACAGGGATGACCATCGTATCTCCACCCCATTCGTCCGGCATCAATCCCTGATCGCCCAACTGCTGTTTGACGACCTCGGGACGCGCGTTCGCTTTATCCATCTTGTTCAAGGCGACAATGATCGGTACGTGCGCAGCGCGCGCGTGGTTGAGCGCCTCGACCGTTTGCGGCTGTACGCCATCGTCGGCGGCAACGACGAGCACTGCGATATCGGTGGTATTCGCTCCTCGCGCACGCATGGCGGTAAACGCTTCGTGACCGGGCGTATCGAGGAAAGTGATCCGGCGTCCGGTGTGTTTCACCTGGTACGCGCCGATGTGCTGCGTAATGCCGCCGCTCTCTCCGCCCACCACATTCGTATCGCGGATAGCATCAAGGAGAGATGTCTTGCCGTGGTCTACGTGCCCTAAAACGGTCACAACCGGCGGGCGGTCACAAAGGTCCTCCGGGTCTTCCGAAGAAAGAAGAATTTGCCATGCCGAAAGCTCGGTCTCTTGATCTTCTTCAAGCTCTGCGTAGGGCTGCTTCGCCTCAAAGCCAAACTCGCTGGCGATCACCGCCGCGGTATCAAAGTCAATCTGCTGGTTGATACTGGCGAGCACGCCATTGCTCATCAAGATTTTGATGACTTTGATGGGTGTCTCTCCCAACAATTCAGCAAAATCACGCACAGTGATAATCTCTGGAATCGTGACTTCTTTAATTTCGTTCATACTCAATCCTCCTCGATCAAATTTTCATCCCCTGGACTAACGGCATCCAGTTCCAGGGTCTCGGGAAGCGCAGCCGCATATGCCTGTAAAGCTGTAACTTCCTCCGCAGACAAGCTCACGCGCAACGCGTGCTCAAGCGCACCACGCTTGAGGGCCTTGCTCCAGCACACACGCTGGCGGCACAAATACGCCCCGCGCCCTTTCTGCTTGCCCGTTTCATCAACCACCACGCCACCGCCTGTAAGGCGCACGACGCGCACAAGTGTACGCTTCGTGCCACGGGCACGGCACGCCACGCATGTGCGTTCCGGGATGTGCTTTGGTCGTGGTTGTTGCTTTTTCTTTGCCATAGCCCACCTAAAACAAAAAAAGGGACGCCAGCAATCTTCTGGCGTCCCTCATGTTCCCAGGATTTGCGGATGCAGGCATCCGCAAATCCTGCTAGAATAACCTTAACCGTTGATCAATATCATCACAACAGTTCCGCTAACCATCAGAATCTACTCCACCCGTTCTCTTGTCCAACAGACAGGAAAACAGGCAACCAAGACCCTGTTCAGTTCCAGGTTATCCGGGCTAGGACTAGCCCAAAGATTGCTAAACCGGCACGTGCTCAACGCTAAAACTCTTGGTCGAAATCCGTCCACACATCCTTATGACGCCGTCGCTTGCGCACGACAAAAGTCTCACCGGTCTTATCATCGTAAACCACCGTGCGACCCTTCTTCTTCTTCCTTCGCTTGCCTTTGCGCCCGTCATCGTCGTCATCCAGGAAATCCTCATCCTCAAACACTTCCGGAAACACCTCTACTACTTCATCAAAGGTTTCCATAACCAATTCTTCGGCCTGGGCGGCGATATCCACCGACCCTTCTTTGTCCGCATCTGCGGCTACATCTTCGACAACTTCAGCCTCAGCTTCAGCCGCAACTTCGGCTTCGGGTTCAGACGCTGCTTCCGGCCCCAGTTCAGCGACCACTTCCGCTTCCTCTTCAGGCAATTCAGCTTCAGGGGAAACAGCCGGAGCGACTTCCGAAGCGGCTGCCGTTGCAGCAGCAGCGTCCTCTTCTTCAGACACGCTTACAAGCTCATCGACTGCAGTAACTTCGGCCTCAGCTTCAGTGGCGACGACCGCCTCATCTTCTTCGGGTACTGCAGCTTCTTCGGCCGCAGGCTCGACAAACTCCAACCCGCTTGCCTCCATAGCGTCTTTGATCTCGCGCAGTGCCTTCACACCAATACCATCGATCATCAACAGTGCCTCATCGCCTAAGGCCATACGCTCCATCACCTCACCAACATTGGCAAGGCCACTACTGGCAAGATGACTGTGGACCTTATCCGACAAGTTGAGCTCGCCGAGAGATTGCTCGAAGGCTTGGGCTGGCACACGCGCGCGCGCAGCCTGCTGCGCCTGCCGGCGCTCTTCCTCGACCCTTTCCTGAGCGGAGCGCCGTGCGCGCGCCTGACGCGTCGCCGGACGTTCCGCATCCCGCCGCATAATGAGGGCTTCACGCACAGCTTCCACGGTCCCCTTGAGAATACGGCGTTCTTCGTCGGTGTACGGGTAATGATCGGTTTCGTGGGTGCGCATAATGCCTGCCAGGCGCGGCACGAGGGAAGCATTAGCTTTGAGTACATCAAGTAGTTCCGGTGCGTTGTTGACCTGTTCTAACGCCCACAACGCGGCCTCCGTCGCCCCTTGGATGTCTACACGATAGCCGGTGAGTTTGGCCGCCAGCCGCGCATTCTGTCCGGAGCGGCCAATCGCCAGTGAAAGTTGGTCATCCAGCACCACCACCGAAGCGGTGCGACCACCAGTATTGTTCTCGTCCAACACAACGCTGATCACTTGATTCATGCTCAGAGCGTTGGCGATGAAAATTTTCTGATCCTTGTTCCACTCGACGACGTCGATGCGCTCGCCGTGCAACTCGTTGGAAATCGTCTGAATGCGGATGCCACGCATCCCCACGCAGGCGCCCACCGGGTCCAGCCCGGCCTGGCGAGTGGAGACAGCGACTTTCGCCCGCGCGCCTGCTTCGCGCGCGACGGCGTTGATTTCCACCTGTCCGGCACGGATCTCAGGCACTTCCAGTTCCAACAAACGACGCAGCATCAACGGATGGCTGCGGCTGACGATAATTTCAGGCCCACGGGAGGTGCGTTTGACTTCCAGAACATAAACGCGGATCTTCTGATGGAGCATGTAGCGTTCCCCTGGAATCTGTTCCCGGCGAGGCATGTGCGCCTCTTCCGTGCGGTCCAGATGCAGGGTAACGCCATGGGGCGACACCGACTGGATCGTGCCGATGATGATCTCGTTCTCTTGCCGACTAAAGCGGTTGAACTGGCTTTCACGCTCCGCTTCGCGCAGCCGTTGTGTGATAACCTGTTTAGCAGTCTGCGCCGCGATACGCCCGAAGTCACGCGGGGTGACATCGACCATCAACAGCTCTTCCGCAGCGATTTTGGGGTTGACACGCCGCGCTTCCCGCAAAGAGATCTGCGCGAGCGGGTCCTCAACCTCTTCAACGACGGCCTTTTCCAGATAAATCCGCGCTAAACCGGTCTCCAGGCTGATATCAGCCGTGACATTTTGTGTCGTCGCGACCTTCCAGTCGCGGCGGTAAGCGGTGACCAGCGCCGCGCGAACGGCATCCAGTACGACCTCCCTTGGCAAACTATACTCAGCACAGATTTGATTAAACGCCAGGGAGAACTCACTCTTCATGACCCATCTGCCTCCCGATCCCCATTAAGGTACGATTCACAAAGAAAAGTGGGGAGTTTCCCCACTTTTCTGGTGCGCAAAACAGCGCATCTATTTCCGTTGTGTGTTAAATTATAACACACTTATAGGGTTTACGCAAGGGTCAGAAGAGATAGAAGAATGATGAATCATCCCTCCAGGGTCACCCTCTAGGGTCGCCCTCTAATGGTCGTGTCGTTTATCCTTTCTATCATCGTCACTGACGAACACGTTCAGCACCACGCTGACGATACTGACGATGAGCGCACCCCAGAACGCGGGCCAGAAGCCATCGACGTAGAAGCCCACCTGGAAAACGGTGTTTGCGACCCACGCCGACAACAGTAGTGTCAAGGCGTTGATCACCAGCGTGAACAGGCCGAGTGTGAGCAAGATTAAGGGACAGGTGAGCAGCTTGAGGAACGGGCGGACGAAGGCATTGACCAGCCCCAAAACCACAGCCATCACAGCGTAAACGACCCAGCCGCCGCCATCGTCAACGCGGATGCCTGTCACCGCCCAGGCCGCCACAAACAAAGAAAAAGCCCCGATAGCCCAACGAATGATAAGTTTCATGGTATCCTCCTAAATAGTCTGATAGTCGTTAGTCAGATAGTCTGATCGTCATTATGTGTTATGAACGCCTGTGACAGTCGCCGATCAAACTATTATTATCTACGTTGATGCAGCCGGAAGGTTTCACGTGGGCGCGCAGAAGGCAAATAGCTCCTCATTTTATGCTTGCCAGGGATCGTCAGATCCCGGCGTAGCACGCAAGAACCGCGGATTTGGCGATCTGCTCCAAGCATACCAACTAGAGCGGATCTTCTACCATAATGTACTAATCGACTTTGCTGATCGCCAGTTCCAACTGCCGCTGGTAAAGCTGGCTGTACAATCCACCACGGGACAGCAACTCCTGGTGATTGCCGATCTCGCGGATGCGCCCACCTTCCAGGGCGACGATCCTGTCGGCGTTGCGGATCGTGCTCAGGCGGTGCGCGATGACGAGCGCGGTGCG
>JBJYXQ010000095.1:7080-10295 GCA_046260035.1 Anaerolineae bacterium | reverse complement strand
AATATAGCACGTACTACAGCGACGCTGGTGCGTAAAGTTGCTCAGTGCATACATTTGACTCTGACGAACCGCTTGAAATAACCTACATACAATCGTTGACAAAGGAGAACGAAATGAAAGTAAAAGGAAGCCAAGACAACAGCTAAAGAAAATTGTCGTCCGGGGAGATTAACTGTTCTCAGTAACAGTACAGGTGTCGTCGAGTGCCTGCTCCAACACTGCAAACATCGGCTCCAAGCCTTCGATGCCGGCAGCGCGGATAAGTTCGAGGTCGCGGAGGGCGTCACACACAACGCCTGGGGCAGATGTGATCTTCAGAGCACAATGATACTCTGTGAGAGCGGGGGCAAGCAAGCTAGCGCGTTGGTTGGAACCAGACCAGCGCGGATCACAGACGGCAATCCCTACCTCTGCAGTAGCAAGCACATAAAATGCCCGAAAATTGTCCCTTGCTTCATCCAACCGTGCTCTACTGCGCACCACAGCATCCTCGAACGCAGTCGTGGCCTCAGAGTTACCAAGTGCGAGATAGACCATTCCCAGTCCCAACGCCGCGCGATAGTCAGAGTCCGGCAAATCCACAGCAAGCGCTTGCTTGAAACAATCAACGGCCTTGGAGTATTGTTGCGTCGCCAACCATACTTTGCCCCAACCGACCGAATAATAACCAACCTGCCGGGCATCTCCAATCTCACCACTGATCTTGAGAGCTTGCTCGTATAATTCTGACGCTTGGTCAA
Organism: Anaerolineae bacterium; assembly: GCA_046260035.1. Taxonomy (GTDB): domain Bacteria; phylum Chloroflexota; class Anaerolineae; order B4-G1; family SLSP01; genus DSWT01. The sequence continues at coordinate 9,555 of JBJYXQ010000095.1, read as the reverse complement.
ATTTGCCTGACACATAATAACCGCTGGCGATGTCACCCAAATCCATCGCTTCCCCTTGGCGATAACCGGTTTCACGAGCAATTTCAAGAGCCCGTTGGTAACATTCGATAGCAGAATCAATATCGCCCAAGGCCCGATACGCACCACCCATGCTGGACAACGCAAATCCTTCAACACGCGGGTCATGGATTTGTCGCGCAATAACCAAAGCTTGTTGGTAGTAATCCAAGGATTCTTCGATCTTGCCGATAGCGCGCGTGCCGCTGCCAAGACTACTGAGGTTAGCACCTTCCAGAGCACGATTGCCGATAGCGCGCGCAATGACAAGAGCTTGCTGATGGTATTGGATGCCTTGATGCATCGATCCGAGACTCCGATAGCACATCCCTAGATGTCCAAGATGATCACTTTGCAGACTGCGATCGGCAATCTCTAAAGCAAACGCCAAAGCCTGCTCGTAAAATTCGATAGCCTGTCTGATTTTGCCCAAAGCCCGGTATACGCTGCCCAAGTTGCCAAACAGCACACTTTTTCTATGTGGGTCATCGATTGTGTCGGCAACGTCCAAAGCCTTTTCATAGTATGCAACCGCTTGAGTGAATTTGCCGGTAGCGCGACAAGCACGTCCCAGACCAACCAGGTTATCCACCACCAAATGAGTGTTTTGCAGGTTTCCCAGCAGTTCGCTGTGTAAGTCGGTCAGAAGTGTGTAGTGTCCCCAGAGGTAGAGGTAGTCATAATCGATTGTTTGAAGTGTTTGACTGGCGCCTTCGAAATCTCCCCCATACACCTGGTGTCTGAATTGTGAAAGTTGCGGGGTCAAATCCTCGACAGACTTCCACTCATTCTCTGGTTTACGGATACTGGCATAGTATTCCGCCGCCTGCAGTTCCAGATGACGGCGAGTGTAGGGCACTTGTTCGCTCATACCACTCTCCTTCTTACGCATCACGCCTCGTCAGGGATCCGCCGATACACATACTCCCGATCCAGCGGATGCAGACTGTACTCTCCCGTCGCCCGGCTGAAGTTCACAAAGTAGCTGTTGACCAACCGCCGCAGGCTGGCGCGCACGTCCAGCGCGGGGAACCAGGGCTGCAGCAGGAAGGCAATCGCGGTAGCATCCACGGGCCGGTTGAAGACCGCCAACGCTTCCAGCACGCGGCGTTCTTCTTCCCCCAGGCGTTCGTATCCGGCAGCAATCAAGCCTTCCATCACCTGCTCGCCAAACACGGTTTCATCGGCCAACAACTCGTTCAAAGTCAGCGTCGGATCTCGATCCAGGATGCCGGCTAAGATCTCCAATGCGCGCGGGATGCCTTGCGTGAGCTGCACGGCCCGATGCAGATCGGCTTCGGGCGCGTCGCGCAACCCCAGGCGACCATCGCCGTCGAAGTCGCGCAACAAGGCCACGGCGTCATCTTCCGGCAGCCCTTCACGGAGAGGAATGTGCCGGGCACTGCGTACTGCCGCCGGCGTCACGGCAACCTGCTCCCGCGATGTCGTAATCAGCCGCGCCCCACCCGGTTGCAGCATACAGCGTTCCACAAAGAGCCGCAGTCCTTCTTCCTGAATGGCATTGTCGTCATCCAGCACATCTTCCAGGTTGTCAAGCAGGATAACATAGACACCATCTTGCAACGTTTCCAGCAGGTACTCCACCTTGGTGGCCAGTGGTGTGTCGCGGTCGGCCCAGCGTGCAGCCAGACGGCTCGCACTGGGGTCACCCAACATACGTCCCACGTCGGTGTAGATGCGTTCCAGGCTTAGCCCCGTGCTACGCGCACTCAGGTAGAGGATCCCATCCACCGGCTGCGCCGCCGTTCTGCCCTGCGCACCAGCCATCGCTTCTACCGGCGCACTCGTCAGCGCAGATAACTCCTCAGCCAGTTCCCGCAGACGCCGCTGGTTGGCATCGCCATGTTCCTTTTGTTCGCTCAGGGCATTTAGCAATAGCATCAGGGCGTTCTCTGAGTGACCGGAGGCATCAGACGTCTGAGCAAACAGGAAGGCGATGGTGCGTTGAATACGGGCAAAGACGCTATCCGCTTCAGGGATTTGGCTCTGCCAGGGAGCCAACCGCGCGTCCGTGAAGACGGCACGCAAGGCCGCGTCGCTGCCGAACGCACCACACGTTCGCAAGGCCGCGCGCAGGCGGCTGTAGAGCGCTGGGGGAATTCCGGCCGGACGATCTCCCGGCATCGCTTCGGAAACCGGTGGAATCATCTCTTCCAGGTCGGCCAGCACGCGACTTACCAATGCTGTCTTTCCCATCCCCCCGCGTCCCACCACGCTGACCAGGCGCACCGTGCCATCGGACAGATGCTCGCGCAACGCCAGCGCTTCGCGCACGCGATCTTTGAAGGTGTGTGTTACATCCAGGGGGCGGACATTGACCACACGCTGCCGCTCGCGCCGCTCACGGCGGTCGGCGTCATCCCAATCACGCTTGGCGCGCCACCAGGCCATATCGGC
>JBJYXQ010000095.1:4494-6980 GCA_046260035.1 Anaerolineae bacterium | reverse complement strand
AATTTCGCCAACCCCAAGCGCTGATAGCGCGTTCCCCGAGCATCGCCAATTTCTGTAGCGACCTCAAGGGCCTCGCCGTGAAGATCTATCGCTGTCTCAAGATCCCCACGCAGACGATAGACTGTCCCGAGCAGACCCTGTGCAATCATTTTCCCCTTGCGGTAATGGATGGTCTCGGCCAAAGCCCGGGTTGCCTGATAATATTCTATAGCTGGAACAAATTCACCTTGATCACGGTAAACACTGCCCAAGCGCAAGAGATCAGCCACTTCCCAACGCCGTTCGCCGATTCGTCTATCGATCTGCAGCGCCAATCCATACGCCTTTATCGCCAGATCCATCTGCCCTAAACACCGATAGACGCTCCCCAAATCACTGATCCAAATCCCCAGCCGGCTATCGATATCCTCGAATACAATGTCCTCCAACCGGAAGGTATTGACGTCAAAGGTTTCACGATCCAATGCAAGGGCTAGAGAAGTCTGGTAGTACTGAAGCGCTTGGGTGATTTGTCCCGTCACTCGCGCCACAGTCCCTAAGCGATGAATCTCAGCGCATTCTTCCGCCCTATCCTGGATTTCACGCGCGATGCCAAGCGCGGCTTTGTATAGGGTGCTGGCCTGCGCATAGCGTCCCTGATTCTGATAAGCCAACCCTAGCCGGCCTTGATTGTTGGCACACCGACGACGATCGGCTATATGCCCCAAGAGCTGTGTGCGCAGGGAAATCAAGCGTGTGTAATGTCCCCACAGCAGCAGATAATTTCCGTCGATAGCCTCGACTAATTGATACGCACTGTCATAATCTTTGGCTCGAACCCGATGCTCGAATTCTGCCAATTGCGGGGCCAAATCCTCAATTGTCCGCCATTGGTCCTGTGGTTTGCGGATGCTGGCATAATATTCCGCCGCGCGCAATTCCAGGGAGCGGCGGGTATAGGTTAATGACTGGGGTCCTTGACACGTCATCGTATAACTCAATTCTGAAACATGAAAACGGATTTCTACCGCGTTATTTACTTGGCTGATTTTTTACTGCTCTAACCCAAGTATAAGTACCTTTTGCTCACAGTCAAAGACAAACTTCTGACAATTCGGGATCTCGCCATTGCTGGGGCAGATAAACGCACGACTGTATACGTGGGCACGACGGGGAATATACCAGGCGAATTTTTGACGATGGCACATTTTACAATCACGACGTTGACTGCAGACATGGCGTTGAAGGGGGAGATTCGCCAATATGCGAGGGGTCGACAACGGACGTTTCAGTCGTCGATGTCGGCCGATGGTGATTGAGCTACGTTGCCTATGACGTTGCCGTCTGCATCCGTTTCCAACAATCCTTTGGTCGCATCTAATAACACAAGCTCATTGTCCCAGGGATCGCGAATCACCACACAACGCCCTATCTGAATGTCAAATGGTGGCAGAACCACTTTGCCTCCCGCTTCCGCAATCTGGACAGCTGCGTCGTCAGCGCATGCAACCATCAGATCGATTTCGGGGCCTTGCGGCTCAGTATGGAGAACGATCTCCGTCTCATCATTGGGTAACCGTAGCCCGATGGCCTGCTCCGTTCGCCAGATCAGCGCAAGCCCCAGTTGATCACGATAAAACGCAAGTCCGGACTCAAGACTTGTAACATAGAGTCGAATGCAATCGACCTTTTGTATCAATGGTTTAGCCATACCTTGTCCAAATTTTCGAATCTCCCATCTCAAATGCCTTCCGTTATCACTTTGATGGGGTTGACCCAAACGATTTGATAAAGAGTCACGCCAGGAGCTTGTATTGTTCCAATATCTCGTGTAAATCTGGGCTGATACGGGTCAGGACACGCTGGCGGAGTTCATCCGCGATCGCCTGCCCCAAACGTTCGGTGAGGACGGTGTGTTGAGTACGCAAGAAAGTGCGGTAGATATTGGCCAATTCGCTTACGGTCAAACTGACGTCGGTGCGGTCTTCAATACGACTATCCACAATGCGAACCGGCAAGGTTTCGCATCGACGGTTGACTTCCTGTTCGCATGACTTGGCTTCATCTGGCGTCGTCCGGTAGGGGATGGCGCTCCGACACATCAATTCGGCGAACTCCCGGAAGACCCTTCGCAAGCGGCTCTTGTCTGGATCGGCGGATTGAATCAGTCCTACAATATAGAGTCCATAAAGGATTTTGCTTGTCTCAAACTCCGTCAGTTCCGCTTCCCGTGCGATGGCTGTGACGTCTTTTAAACCGTCAATGATGTCAAGGATACGAAGTTCTTCTTCCAATAGACCTGTCTTTTCTGTTTGTTCCCAATATTCACTGAGTTCAAACAACGCCTCGGACGAAGGGACAATATTTTGAATGATATCCCAGTTGTCCAAGCACCTGGCGCCGTTGAGAATCAGGTCATTGACATCTATATCCAGTAGTAAACAGCCGTTCTGAGGGCAATTGCGCTGGTCGAAGGTGAAAGCGCCTTGTTGCCAGCAAAACAAGTC
>JBJYXQ010000095.1:0-4394 GCA_046260035.1 Anaerolineae bacterium | reverse complement strand
ACATGGTAAATGGTTTTCTCACCGACATTTCCACGCGAACGGGCTTCCGCAATCATCCCGCCGCGGCGGAGTTTGTTGAGGGAATAATAAATGGCCGCCGTGCTAATCTCAAACCAAACCTCGATCTCTCCAGCTTTAATCGCTTGGCTGATTTCATAGCCATGCATTGGACGTTCGAGTAACAAACTCAGTACGAGAAGGTCGTTTTGGGTTAGCATGACGGAACTCCTTGCTGTGCAGTTAGGAACCATTAACGGGACGTTTCACAATGCCCGCACCGCCCACATTATAACACAGAATGTCATTTTATCACTAATTCAGTACTGAATACTTAGTTGGTACTAGTTGACTATTATATTATACAGTATTATAATAGTTATAGTTTTATTGTGCCGGTGGTGAGGATTTTAACTCATACCAAACCAAAAAAAATTCCGTCTAGTTTCACCGTTCATAATAAGGAGGAATCCGCATGTGGAAGAAAACATCCCTTGGAGTTTGGGTTAGCGTAGTCTTGCTTTTAGCTGCCGCTATGCTCGTCAGTTGTGCCGGTCCTGAAGGCGCCACTGGCCCTGCCGGCCCTGTTGGTCCTGCCGGTCCCGCTGGTCCTGAAGGCCCTGCCGGCCCAAAGGGTGATCCCGGCCCTGCCGGCCCGAAAGGCGATACCGGCCCCGCTGGCCCAGCAGGTGAGATGGCTGAACTCACCTGTATGGAATGTCACAATGACACGACGATCATTTCCAGCAAGCAGTTTGCTTGGGAAACATCCCTTCATGGAAGCGGTACGGCTGCTGAATATGCGGGTGGTCGATCTGGCTGTGCGAATTGTCACTCTGGCGGTGTCTTCAAGGAAATGATTGCTGCCGGACAAACTCCAGCAACATTTGAGGGTGGCGAAGCGGGCGTTACGCATCAAGATTGCCGCACCTGCCATCAGATCCACACCAGTTACACAAGCGCTGACTGGGCATTGGCGACGACCGATCCTGTTGCCGTTTTTGCGTATGAGGGCGTCACCTATGATGGTGGCGAGGGTAACCTGTGCGCCAACTGTCACCTTCCGCGCACTCAGATTGCTGAGGCAGATGCCGATGGCATGATCAACGTGAGCAGCACGCACTGGGGTCCCCACCACGGACCGCAGGCCGCCGTTTTGCTTGGTTTGGCCGGTGCTGGCGAGGTTGAAGGCAAGCCCGGTTCACATTATTCGATGGCGGAAAACACCTGTGTGACTTGCCACCTCGGCGAATCTGCTGACCACACCTTTGAACCAGACGTCGCTGCTTGCCAGAGTTGCCACGAAGGTATCGAGGACTTCGATTTCAGTGGTTTGCAGACTGAGATGACAGAGAAGCTGGCTACACTGATGGAGTCGCTCGAGGCCAATGGCCTCCTCGATGAGGAGGGCGAACCAGTCGTAGGTCTCCATCCCGCAAATCAAGCGCAGGCTTTGTGGAATTACATTATGCTTGCACATGAAGATAAAAGTCTAGGCGTCCACAACCCGAGCTACTCGAGAGCGTTGGTAGATTGGTCTATCGCGCAGTTCGAAGAGTAATTGTAGTATCAGTGGGAAAGAGCATTCCGTAGAAATGACGGGATGATGCGACTATAGTCGTTTTGATGTTTTTGATTCGGCGCGGGCCACAGGAGTGGCCCGCGCTGAATGAGTATAATACTAAAAACCTATCCGAGAATTCGCCGCTGACGCACCAAAAACGCTCGCAAGCATAATTTTCGGATAAAGTCTAAATCACAGTCTACCTTATTATCTTGAATACGCTTAACAAGGGTAAGAATAACGTAAAAGAGAATGTTCTCCGCACCCACAAACAATTTGCATCAAACTGCTGTTGACATGGCCATAATTTCAGGATATGATTTGGTTAGTTTGTACATCGTTGACCTCCCAAAAGCTGACTCGAATGCTAAGTGTGGCCTGTAGTTCAATAACGTGAAACCTGCAGCTATTCTCTTAGGAGTGTAAGTCATGAAAACCAAACCCCAGTTGTCGTGGATTATTATCGTGATTGTCGCCATGGCTATCCTTGTGCTTGTTCCCGGTGATTTAACTGTAGCTCAACAGGGAAGCATCGATCACAACCAATTTCCGCAGTTGACAGGACCGTTCGAAAGCCCTCAGGAGGTGACCAGCACGTGTTTGATGTGCCACCCCAATACGGCGCAGCAAGTCATGGAGACGACGCACTGGACATGGGAATATACGGACCCAGTCACAGGACAGGTATTGGGGAAGAACAACGTGATCAACAACTACTGCATGGCGGTACCATCAAATGAGCCTCGGTGTACGTCATGTCACGTGGGCTACGGGTACACGGATAAAACCTTCTTCGATACGGCGACCGAAGTCGACGTGGACTGCCTGGTATGTCATGATACAACCGGCACTTACCAGAAATTCCCCACAGGCGCGGGATATCCGGTCTTAGGCGAGGCGAAAGAATTCCCCCCCGGTTCAGGCAAGATATGGGAACCAGTGGACCTAGTAGCCATTGCCCGGAACGTCGGGCGACCGGACCGCGACAACTGCGGATCATGCCACTTCTATGGCGGAGGCGGAGATGCCGTGAAACACGGAGACTTGGACGCTACGCTGAGCACCCCCGACCGCGAATTGGACGTGCACATGGGCACGGATGGGGCGAATCTGACGTGCGCCAATTGTCACGCCGGTGAGGGCCACGAGATCGCGGGACGCCTCTATACCGGCGAGCAACCTGTGTTGTGTGAAGATTGCCATACCGGAGAGAACGCGCCCCACCAGGATAGCCCACTAGGTGCCGCCTTAACCCAGCACTCCGAATACATCGCCTGCCAAACCTGCCACATCCCGGCTTTTGCCCGCGGGCAAGCGACCAAAATGTCGTGGGACTGGTCTACGGCCGGCCAAATGGATGAGAATGGCAAACCGCTCGTTACTAAAGATGCAGAAGGGCACGTCATCTACGACGGGCAAAAGGGAAGCTTCACCTCCGCGATGAACGTGATCCCCGAATATCGCTGGTGGAACGGCAATACCTATTACTTGACGGTCAACGATCAGATTAGTCCATCCCAGATCGTGCCCATCACGAAGTTTGAAGGCGCGCGCGGCGATGGCAAGATTTTCCCTTTCAAACGCTTCACCGGCACCCAACCCTATGATGTCGTCAACAAAGTGCTGGTTGTGCCGAATCTGTTCCCCAACAATGCCGAGGATACGGATGCTTTCTGGAGAAGCTGGGACTGGGAGAAAGCCATAATCTCCGGGATGGCCTATGCCGGTGCAGACTACAGTGGGAGATTTGCGTGGGTCGATACGGAGATGTTCTGGGTGCAGAATCACATGGTCGCGCCCAAGGAAGAAGCCCTGCAATGCCAGTCCTGTCACTCGGCGGATGGGCGTCTGGACTTCGTAGCGCTAGGATATGACCCGATGCGTGCCGCACTACTGAAGCAGTTAGCAGAGCCTGGGGAAGGACCACCGCACGAGGGACTTTCCCATTACAGCGGCCCTGAGACCTGTTTGATGTGTCACTCCGATGCGGGAAAGCAAGTGGCTGAATCGATGCACTACTCCTGGACTGGAGTGGCGCAGAATGTAGAAGGGACGGAACTGAGCCTTATCGGGATGGGGACCGAGTACTGCGGTCTGCCTGCGTCGGTCACCGGCATTAACTGGCTCGGCTTGTTGCAACCGCAGGATGCCAGCAAACCGCCACAACCAGGCGGGTGTGCACAATGCCACGTCGGGTTTGGCGCAAAGCCTAATCCGCCGGATGCGTTGACCGAGGCGGACTACGCCAATGTCGATTGCTTAATCTGTCACGCGCCGGATTACAAACGAATGGTCGTGAAGGATGGCGACACGCTGAAACTTGCACCAGCCGAAGGCGTTGATGTCCTGGCGGCGGCACAGAAGGCCCAACGCCCCACGAATGAGATGTGCTTGCGCTGTCACCTATCGACAGGTGGTGGCCCGAACTACAAGCATGGTGTTGTGCCAACGCCGGGCTACGACGTCCACGTGGACGCCGGTTTGCAGTGTGTGGATTGCCACAAAGTGGAGGACCATCGCTTTGCCGGAAGCGCCGACTTGAAAGCGGTGGATAATCCCGGTGTCACGGTGGCATGTACAGACTGCCACGATGCCGAGCACACGGGAGAGATGGCGGCGATCAACGTTCACCTGGATCGTGTGGCGTGCCAGACCTGTCACGTCCCGACGATAGCGCGCGATCCGCAGTTGCCGACGCTGATAGCGAAGGACTGGACGCAGCCGGTACTGAAGGAGAACGGCCTCTACGCGGCGACGGAAATACTAGAAGGAAACGTAACACCCGCCTACAAGTGGTGGAACGGGCAAGTGCAGGCCTATCCACCGGGGCCGG
>JBJYXQ010000094.1:0-6044 GCA_046260035.1 Anaerolineae bacterium | reverse complement strand
CTGCGCCCGCAAACGAAAAAACACCCTTTCTAAAGACGGCTTCAGCCGCAAAATCTGACACAATCACAAGTAACCATGAATAACGTTCTGAAACGCATTTATCAGGTCTGATACAAAAGTGATTCAAACGGTCAGATAATTTTCGGGTAGATTCTAAGCCATTAACGCTTCTGGATTTTCCGTGATTCGTGAGCCGGAGCCCTCAATAAGTTAGAGACTCCGGCTCACGTATGTTAACTTGCTTCAAACCATTTACGGGCTATAATGCAAAGTGTACGTATTGGGAATCTACGAGGGTCAAAGAATCTGGATGTGGATGCTTGTGCCCCACACGTGAATCTGTAGGAATCCGAGGGATAGGGATGAGTTCGCCGCACATATTGGTCTTCAGCGAGGAAGCCACAGTCTATCAAGAATTACTACGCGTGTTGCCCGCTGAGACCGGCGCGGCACATCTTTCCACGCTGGAAGCGCTGCAAGATGCACTAGCCGCGTCTGAAGCAACGTTGGTGTTGTTGCATCTTTCCACTAGTAATGAGGCGGAGGCGCTCGCGTTGATCCATGAACAGGCTTCTGATGCATCGCTCGCGATCATCGCACCGGAAGCGCCGACAATTTCGCAGTTCAATGCCCTGTTGGAACACCGCGTGCAAGCCTTGATCCCGTATCCGTTCCAGGCGGAGCAGGTGCGGGCGACGCTCGCGCATACGCTGGAGCGCGTGCAACGTCAGGCCTCGCAGCGTTACCTCAAAGAGAACCTGACCCGTGTCAACCAGCAACTCAACCAACGCCTGCAAGAGATCAACGCCATCTACACCGTCGGCAAATCGGTTACGTCGTCGCTCGACGGGGAAGAAATCCTGGCGCGCATCATTGAAGCTTCGGTCAATCTCACGCAAGCCGAAGAGGGCTTCATCCTTTTGAAGGAAGATGACAAACTCTACTTGCGTGTGTCGAAGAACATGAACGCGGAGTTAGCGCAACGCCTTTGCGTTGAAGCTTCTGATCCCATCGCCTGGCAGGTGATCCGTTCCGGTCGCCCAACGATGCTGCAACGCAGTACCAAAATCGCCACCGGCTATCTAGTGTGCGCCCTGCTCTACGTTCCCATTCAGTCCCCGGGACGCGGCACGGTGGGTGTCTTGAGTGTGGTCAACCTGGTGCGCGAACAGGGCTTTACCGAGAATCACCTTTTCACGCTCTCCGCCATCGCCGACTTCGCTGCCATCGCTCTGGAAAATGCACAACTCTTCGCCGCAGTAGAAGCCGAACGTTCGCGCTTGAGCGCGATTCTGGAGCATGCCGCCGAAACCATCCTTGTCACGGATGTGGATAACTGCCTGTGGCTGTGGAGCGACAGTGCAGCGGAGAATTTCGACATCAAACCCGACGCACGGGGCCAGAAAGTCGCAGATTACATCGGAAATATCGGGGTGCGGGAACTCTTTGTGCGACTCGGCGAGGATCAGGCCCCTGTCCACAACGAGATCGACCTGGAAGACGGTCGAGTCTTCAACGCGCAGTTGAGTTCAATCGATCACATTGGGCGGGTGGCGGTTATGCAAGATATCACCCACCTCAAGGAATTGGACCGGCTGAAGTCGGAATTTGTCTCCACCGTCTCTCACGACCTGCGCACACCGCTCACCACCATCCAGGGTTACATCGAGCTTCTGGCGAGGGTTGGGCCGCTCAATGAAGAGCAACAAGATTTCATCGACAATGCGCTTCACAGCCTGAGCCACATCACGGCTTTGATCAGCGATTTATTGGACATCGGACGCATCGAGGCTGGGTACGATCTTGAAATGCAGCCCTTCCGTATCAACGATGTGATCCAGCAATCGGTGGATGCGCATACGATGCTCATCGAGCAGGGTGAATTGTATGCCGCGACCGACATCCCCGATGAACCGTTGTGGATTCACGGCAACGCGCGCCGCATACGCCAAGTACTGGATAACCTGATCAGCAATGCCATCAAATACAGCCGTCCCGGTGGCGTGGTCAAAGTGTCTGCACAACCGGGCACGGATTACGTCATTGTCAGCATCGAAGACGACGGCATCGGCATCCCGCTGGAAGAACAGCCCAAGTTGTTCGAGCGTTTCTATCGCGTGCACACCCCAGAAGCCGAAGATATTTACGGAACCGGCCTGGGACTGTCTATTGTGAAATCCGTCATCGAGAAGCATAAAGGGCGCGTCTGGGTACGCAGTTACCCAGGGAAAGGCAGTACGTTTGCCTTCATCCTCTCTTTGTGCTCGCCTCCTTCTGAAGACTTGGAGATTTAATGCCTAAACCTTTGGTCGCTATCGTGGGACGCCCCAACGTGGGGAAGTCCACCTTTTTCAACCGCGTGGTTGGTGAACGTCGAGCCGTGGTCAGTGACATTCCTGGCACCACGCGCGACCGCATCTTTGCCACAACAGAGTGGAACGGCTATGCTTTTCTTGTCGTCGACACCGGTGGCATTGAAATCCTGCCACCCAACGTCGAAAAGGGGCTGCGTCCTAATCCGCAAGCGCCACTTGCCGAAGACTCTGTCCCCTACATTCCCCTGATTCGCGCACAGGCGGAGGCCGCCATCCGGGAGGCCGACCTGATTCTCTTTCTCACCGACGCGGAGACCGGACTAACCGGCGCGGACCGCGAAGTCGCCGATCTATTGCGCCGCACAGAGAAACCCGTTCTGCTCGTCGCTAACAAGGCCGACAGCGAAGCCCGCGAGCAGCAAGCCCTGGAATTCTACGAATTGGGCATGGGTGAAGTGTACACCACTTCCGCCATTCATGGTTCGGGCGTGGCCGATTTATTGGACGTGGTTGTGGATTTGCTGCCACCCCAGGCGCCGGAAGAAGAGGACGACGAAGCCGTGCATATCGCTATTCTCGGCCGGCCCAATGTGGGCAAGTCGTCGTTGCTGAACAAGTTACTCGGCCAGGAGCGCGCCATTGTCAGCCCGGTGGCTGGGACCACCCGCGACGCTCTGGACACCGAAATGGAATGGGAGGGACAGAAGATCGTCCTCATCGACACTGCTGGCATCCGGCGGCGCGGGAAAATCGACCCAGGCGTGGAAAAGTACAGCGTCTTGCGCGCGGCGCGCGCGTTGCAGCGTACCGATGTCGCACTGCTGTTGATCGACGCAACCGAGGGAATCACTGCGCAGGACACCCACATCGCCGGGATGATCGCCGAGGAGGGTGTCAGCGTCGTCGTCGTCGTCAACAAATGGGACGCGGTCGATGCGGAAACGCGCGCGAACCGCCAGCTATTTGAAGACGAAGTACGGGAAGGGCTGAAGTTCCTCAGCTACATACCGCTGCTCTTTATTTCGGCGCTCACCGGTATGCACATTAACCAGGTGATCCCGGCGGTGCTCGATATCGTAGAAGCGCGTTACCAGCGGTTACCCTCTGGCCCGCTCAACGATCTCGTTCGCGAAGCGATGGCGGCGCACCCGCCACCAAGCAAGCGTGGCAAGCGTCTACACATTCATCATGTCACGCAGCCCGGGGTCGCCCCACCGACCTTTGTTTTCTTCGTCAATGACCCGGAACTGCTCCATTTTTCCTACCAGCGGTTCCTGGAAAACTGCATCCGTGAAACTTATCCTTTTCCGGGCACGCCGATCCGTATGTCGTTCCACCGACGTCGTGAGAGAAGTGGCGCACGGACGAAACGGAAGTAGAGAAAATGCCTTCCACGCATCCACAGTTAGGTGTTGAAATTCGTAAGTTGGGGAACAAGTTCTTTGCCATTATCAAACAGGATAATGGGCGAGAGATCTTTACCAACGAATTTCAACACGACCCCACCGGAACGACACACCTGGGGCCGCTGTGGTTGCTGGAACGCGGTGTGCTCCCTCCCGACGAGCGGCGCGCGACCGGCGGAAAAAGCGGTGATGAACAGGCCGCACAGTATGGTCAACGCCTGTACGGCTACCTGTTCGGCAAAGGTAGAAAACTGCGCGCCTTCCTGAAGGCCAATCCTGATTACCGGCAGTCTCACCTTGTCCTGTCACTCCATCCCGACGTGGCGTCGCTGTGGCGCTTGCCATGGGAATACCTCCACGATGGCGATAAGTTCGTCTGCCTGGACGGCGCTATGCGTCTCAGCCGTCTGCCGGAGGACCTGCTGGAACTCTCCCCACGCGCAACGCCATCACCATTGCGCGTGTTGTTTGTCATCGCCGCGCCTGAGGACCAAAAGGCCCTGGACGTGGAACGCGAGTTGACCGTGATGCAAGACGCGCTCGAAGAGCACGTCCGCGCGAGAAACCTGGTGATGGACGTGCTCGACGAGGCAACGCTGCCCGCGTTGCAAGACGCCTGTAATCGCCAGAATTATCACGTCATCCACTACATTGGCCACGGCACGTATAGCTATAAACAACAGCGCGGTTTCCTCTGTTTCGAAAAACCCAACGGCGAAACGGACCTGCTCGAAGCGCTACACCTCAGGCCCATCCTTGATAGCAACGGCCCGCGTCTGTGGACAATTTCGGCGTGCCAGAGCGCGCAAATCGGCGTACTGGACGCTTTCGACAATGTTGCCACCGGCCTGTTACAATTTGGCGCGCCGGCTGTGCTTACCGTACCCACCAGCCTCACCGACGATTCAGCCATCGAACTAGCGAACACCTTTTACGGGCATTTAGCCGTCGGCGAACAGCCCATCGAGAGCCTACATCACGCGCGACAGGCACTCGATCAACTCGATGCCGACCGTGCCCTAGAACGCCGTCGCTTCGACTGGGGCGTCCCGGCTCTCTACCTGCGCGCGCATAGGATGCAGTTGATTGATCACGATTTGACGGAAGATACGGCGGCAACTGCCGATGCAACTGCGACCGCTGACGCAGTTGCGACGGCAACACCCGTACGCAACGTCGCCGGTCTGACGCTTCCGCACCGGTTTGTGGATCGACAACAGGCCCTCCACACACTGCGCAGCGCATATCAGGAAGATAGGACGAAGGGTGCGCGTGCCTTGTACGTGTGGGGCAGCTCTGGCTGTGGGAAGAGCGCACTGGTTGCCCAAAGCATTGTCTATTCCGGTATCGGCGCTGAAGATGTGTTGAGCATCAACTGCCGGGAACTGCTCGAACCAGTTGCCGTGCTGGGAAAGATCGCCGACTTCTGGCGCGAGCGGCAGCACACAGAGGCAGCAACCTTGCTACTCGACAAACGCCGCGATCCCGCCGAACGCGCGCATCTGGCTGCCCAGTCGTTGAGTGCTTATCCCCACATCCTCGTCTTCGATGGATTGGACGCATGGTTTGCCTCACCTTCCACCGATCCTGCCGCAACGCCCGGCACCATCGCCGACAAGACGCTGGCAGCGGTCCTGCGCGGGCTCTTGTTCACCCGTGCATCCATCACGTATGTATTCACTGCGCAGCAACGTTGGGCCGACGTTGCCGCGTTGCCCACCGACTACAAGCACGAAGTTCACCTGGGGCCACTGACCCAGCGATACGCCGTCCTGCTGATGGATACGCTGCCGCACATTGGCCAGGAACCGTTATCCGCTAAGGTCGATGTCTACCGGCTCGTCGGTGGGCATCCGCAAACGCTGCATCTTCTCGATGGATGGCTTGCTGCCGATCACACATTGCAAACGCTATTCGATCATCCGCCTGTGCCACCCCAGGCCACCGAAGCGTGGCAGCATTACTTCCTGGATGAGATCGTGCGCAGTCTCGACCCAGGCGAGGACGACGCATTGACGGCCCTCACGGTTTTCAATGCCCCATTCAACGCTGGGGTGCTCACCAAACTGACACGCATCACAGAAAAATACGCGGCTCCCTTGCTCAAGCGTTGGGAAAAACTTGCGCTCGTGCAGATACACCATATCCAGCGCGGCGAACGTATGTATACCTTCCACCCCGTTGTGCGCCATTACATTCTGGACCGTGTGCAAGCAGATGAGGAACGCGCCGCCTTGCACGGGCGCATGGCGGCCTATTACGGTGCGCCCTTTATGGATGAGGCCCGTCGGCGCGTTGTCGCGCGCAACGCCGGGGCCTGGCC
>JBJYXQ010000093.1:5400-13508 GCA_046260035.1 Anaerolineae bacterium | reverse complement strand
CGGTGACACCATCTTGCACCACCCAGGACGTACCACTTCCTACCTCCGTGCTCACACAGGGCAAGCCAGATGCCATTGCTTCGAGCAACACCGTGCCGAACGCCTCTGCGCGGGCATTGGCGGGTAACACAAAGAAGTGCGCGGCGTGATACTGTGCGGGCAAGTCCGCATCCGGGATTTCTCCCAGGAAGTGCACGCGCTCGGTCATCTCTAGACTGCGTGCCAGTGCCTCCCACTCGTCGTGCATCGGGCCGGTCCCTACGATGTTCAAGGATACCTCCGGCACCTCAACCAGGGCGTGCAACAGCGTGTCCAGCCCTTTGTAATAGCGTAAGCGTCCCACAAAGAGCGCCGTTGGTGAGCCATCGAAGGGCGCCGGCGGTGGCGCAAACCGCCGATGATCAACCCCCAGGGGGATGACCGTGCATTTGTCCTTGATCGGTGTGAGCCACGGCGACGTTTCAATATAACGTGGGCTGGTGGCAATAATGCGGTCCGTGTGATTCAAGACGCGCCGTAGCAACGGCGCATACAGGCGCAGCCATCCTTGCTGGCGCACCACATCGGAGTGGTGAGTGATGACCAACGGTACGCGCGCCTTGAGTATCCACGCACTGACCTCGCCCAATGGATAGGGTGAATGGACGTGAACCACGTCCGGTTTGAGCCGTGCGATGGTCAGCGGGTGACTGACGCTCAACGGCATCGAAGCCACTGTGGCCCAGCGCCGGGACTTGATCACCTTGACCCCGTTGATGTCCTCAATATGTGTCGCCATGTTTGGGTCGCATACCGCGACAATGACCTGATGTCCTGCAACAACCTGCGCTTCGGCAAGCACTTTCATATAGTTTTCGATGCCGCCCAGGACAGGGAAGTAGTCTTTGTAAATGTGTAGGATTTTCACGACGGTGCCCCTTTCAATAACCCAACGTCCGATATAGTGCCAGCGTTTCCTGTGCGGTCCGCGACCATGAGAACTTGGCAGCTTGTGTCAGACCCTGATGGCGTAAATCGGCGCGCAGATTGGCGTCGCCGAGTAACCGCTGAAGCGCATCAACGATGGCGTCAACCTGCGTTGGATCGAATAGCAGCGCAGCATTACCCGCAACCTCCGGCAACGAGGATGTGTTCGCACAAGCGACTGGAGTCCCGCACGCCAGCGCCTCGATCACCGGCAGGCCAAATCCTTCGTACAGGCTGGGGAAAACGAAGGCGTCAGCCGCCGTATACAGCGCGGGAAGGTCTGCATCGGGCAACGGTCCCAGCCAGCACACGCGATCCTCGATCCCCAAAGCCTGTGAGCGCTGGCGTGGCTCGGGATGCTGCGATAGCCAAGCGCCCGCAATAACGAGTGTGACATCCGGTGCTTCAGCCTGGATGGTAGCCCAGGCTTCGATAAGTCGCACGAGGTTCTTGTGCGGCTTGTTGCTTCCCAGGTACAAGAGGAACTTTCCCGGTAGTCCATAGTGCGCCCGCAGTGCCGTGATGACGTCCGGTGGCTGCGGGGTAAAGGCTGGGTCAGCAGCCAAGTGAATCGCCGTTATCTTTTCTGGCTTCAGGGAAAAATGTGCCAGAAAATCACGTCGTGTTGCCTCCGAAATCGCTACTGTGTGTTTCGCCGCCTGCAGTGCCAACGTTGTTGCCCAGCGAAAAAGCAAACGCGCCTTCAATGTGCTATGTTCGGGAAAATAGATCGGGATGAGATCGTAGAGCGTGAGTAGCGTGGGTACACTGGCAATGTAAGGCATCAAATAGTAAGCGCTGTGATACACATCCACCTCGTGCCGGTGCAGCAGGCGCGGGATCATCCATTGTTGGCGCGGCGAGAAAGGAGAGACACCGACGGGCAGACTATGTACGGCGTCGCTAGATAGCATATCCACTGGATATGCCGGATCGAAAAATACAATGAGTTGTTCGTCAGGCGCAAGCTGCGGAATCAGGGCGCGGGCAAGATTGGTGACATACCGCCCAATGCCAGGGAAATGTGGCGTTGCCGTGCGGGCGTCTAGGACGTAGCGCGGCATGAAGATAGAACCTGCTCATATACGCGCTTCGTCTCTTGTGCCGCTCGGCCCCATGAGAAACGCGCCGCCTGATAGAGACTTTGTTCCTTGAGTGTGGTGCGTAAAGCTTTGTCGCTCACGATGCGTTGCAGGGCCTGGGCCATCGCTTCGTCGTCGGTTGGATCGAACATCAAGGCTACATCTTCGACAACCTCGGGCAGCGAAGACACGTTAGAGCACAGCACTGGCGTGCCACATGCCATCGCCTCCAACGGCGGTAGTCCAAACCCTTCGTACAGGCTGGGGAAAACCATCGCTGTTGCTCCGGAGTAAAGCGCCGGCAAGTCACAATCCTGGATGTAGCCAGTAAGCAACACCCCATCGCGCGCGGGACTGCTCTCCAATGCCGCGAAAAAGTTTCCCGTGAGCCAGCCTTGTTGACCAACGATGACCAGGGGGGGGGCCTCGTGCGCAAGATAAAGCGTTTCCCACACCTTCAACAAACGTGTCAGATTCTTGCGCGGTTCGATAGTACCCACGTAGAGGAGGTACTTATCCGGTAGATGGTACCGTGCACGCATTGCCTCTACGACGGCGCGCAACTGCGGCTCAAAGCGGGGATCCGCCGCTTCGTAGATCACGGAGATTTTCTCCGGCGGAATGTGGTAAGCTTTGATGATGTCATGCCGTGTTGCCTCCGAAACGGCGATAATGTGATCGGCCCGACGGCAGTACAGCGGCATCGTCAGATTCAAATACCATCGATTCAATGGCTTATGATGCTCTGGCAAGTAGCGGAAAATCAGATCGTGGACGGTTAACACGGTTGGGATATCTTTCAGTGGCAGCAGCAAATGTTCCGCCGCATGGAAGAGCGCTGCATCCGGTACCAGACGGTTGAAAGGGATGTGGAAGAATTGTCCTGCCCAGACCAGCATTCGCCAGGACTTATAACTGAGCGCGACTGTGCGCGATGGTAGATATTCCAACCCAGGCGGCAAGGTTATGCCTTTCTCCCGGTTATAGAACAGGCTCAACTTGTGCGTGAGACGCGGGATTAGAGCGCGCGTCAAGTTTTCGGCATACCGCCCCAACCCGGCGCGACGATGTACGGCTGCAGAGACATCTATATAAATCGTCATAATGCTTGCATTATACGTTTTGTTGCCGTGGGGGCAAGCGGGCTAGAGGAGTTTAAACAAATTGACAAATCCCTTTATTTGTGTATACTTACCCCGCTCGGTAGGGAAAACCTTGACCCTTCATGTTGGTGTGTTATAATTCCGAGACGCCGACGTAGCTCAAACGGCGGAGCATCCGCCTTGTAAGCGGAGGGTTGTGGGTTCAATTCCCACCGTCGGCTCTCTGGGCAGTTGTTCCGAGCGGCAAAGGAGACTGACTGTAAATCAGTTGGCGACAGCCTTCGGGGGTTCGAGTCCCTCACTGCCCATTTTGGAGGGTGTGCCCATGTAGCTCAGTCGGTAGAGCACTTTCTTGGTAAGAAAGGGGTCATCAGTTCAAGTCTGATCATGGGCTTAGGTGCAACGCGGTCAGCAGGAACTTGACGCAGGCACCCGAAGCGCAAGTTAGCATAGGCGAGTAGCTCAATTGGCAGAGCAACGGTCTCCAAAACCGTAGGTTGCGGGTTCAATTCCTGCCTCGCCTGTCTTATTGAACCAGGACACCGCCTTAACCAGGCGGTGTTTTAGAGTCTCAGTTGGATGTGGAGGCAATAGTGGTTGAGCAGAAAAAGATAAAGAAGGAAAATCCGATCGTGGCATATTTCAAGGGCACGCGCGCCGAATTACGGAAGGTGCGCTGGCCAACTATGGAACAAGGGTGGACCATGACCAAGATCGTGTTGGTGGTCACGGTCGCAATGGCGCTTTTCCTGGGTGTCCTGGATTTCTTCTTTGGCTGGTTGTTGAGCAACCTGGTCAGCTTAAACATCCTGTACATCATCTTGAGCGTCGTGGTTGTTGCGGTGTTGCTTGGCGCTGCTTACTTGATTGGTCGCGGAGCAGAAGGTTAGAGGTTTTATGCAGGAGGATCGTTTGGATACAAACGAGGGGGCGTCCGAGATGGGTGAATTCGAGTCGAACGAGCTCGAATCGAATCCTGTTGCACCGGACGAACTTGAGCCTGATGATGATTTCGAATCACTGCCGGACCTCGACCTATCGCCTACGACGCTGCTCGAACGGTTTGGGCTCGAGCAATCCGAGGATGAGGAAGAAGAAGAGCCTGCCGAACCGGTTGAGGAGGAACCCGTCGATGTAGTGGGGGTTTTGCCAGACCCCTTCGCCGATGAGGAGGTCAAGGCGGAGACCGACGAGCGTGCCTGGTATATCATTCACTGCTATTCTGGGTACGAGCACAAGGTCAAGCACAATCTTGAACAACGTATCGAATCGATGGGGATGCAAGACTATATTTTCCAGGTCGTTGTCCCCACCGTAGAAGAGATCGAGATCAGAGATGGTAAACGCCGTACCGTAGAGCGCTGTCTTTATCCCGGTTACATTATGGTGCAGGTACAATTGACGGATGACTCCTGGTACGTCGTTCGCAATACGCCGGGCGTGACGGGGTTTGTGGGAATGGGTAATACACCCACGCCGCTGCGTGCGGAGGCCGTCCAGGGCATTCTGCGCCGGATGGAAGCTGCCGCGCCGCAGGTTCGCGCGACGTTCAAAGCGGGACAGAAAGTGCGCATTATCGAAGGTCCGTTTGCCGATTTCATTGGCACCGTCGATGATATTGATGAGGAGCGCACCAAGGTTCGTGTTTTGGTTTCGTTCTTCGGGCGGGAAACGCCGGTTGAATTAGACTTCTTGCAAGTCGAAAAAGCATAAGCACTTGGGGCATATGCATAGTGCCCCCAGATTGAGGGAGTGTTAGAAAGATGGCGAAGAAAAAGATTAAAGCAGTTGTGAAGTTACAAATTCAGGCGGGCAAGGCTAATCCAGCCCCGCCGATTGGTCCCGCGCTGGCTCAGCACGGTATCAATTTGATGGGGTTCTGTAAGGAATACAACGCGAAGACTTCTCACATGGTGGGCAACATTATTCCCGCAGAAATTACTATTTACCAGGACTCATCGTTCACCTTTGAGTTGCGCACACCGCCCACGCCAGATTTGCTGCGTAAGGCTGCTGGTGTCCCCAAAGGTTCATCGGAGCCCAATCGCATCAAGGTAGGAAAGATCAGCCGCCAGCAGTTGCGCGAGATCGCCGAGATGAAGATGAAGGACCTCAATGCGAATGACGTTGAGGCTGCCGAGATGATGATTCGCGGCACTGCACGCAGTATGGGAATTACAATCCAGGATTAGTGCCCGCCCAAAATGGGCCGGCTTTATACGTGGGAGGGGAATCCCGTTATTAACCACGCCGGGAAAAACACCCGGGAGGAGTATTGAAATGTCAAGACGAGGGAAAAAGTATTTAGAGAACGCTCAAAAAGTTGACCGTGACCATTTTTATACGCCTGAAGAGGCGATTAAATTGGTGAAGGAAGTGAGTTACTCATCCTTCGATGGAACGGTTGAGGTGCACTTGCGCATGGGACTGGATCCCCGGCGCTCGGAGCAGCAGATTCGCGGAGTTGTGCGTCTACCCTATGGATTGGGGAAGCCCGTACGCGTGTTGGTTTTCGCCGCTGGCGAGGACGCGCAAATTGCCCGCGAGGCCGGTGCCGATTTCATCATCAGCGATGATGAAGGCATTCAGAAGATCATGAATGGTTGGGTTGACTTCGACGTTACGATTGCCGTCCCGGATATGATGCGCCAGGTTGGGCGTCTGGGTCGTGTTTTGGGCCGTCGTGGTTTAATGCCTACGCCCAAGACAGGCACAGTGGTGCAGCCCGACGACCTGCCGCGTGTGATCGACGAGTCGAAGGCTGGGCGTGTGGAATACCGGTTGGATCGCTCTGGCAACATTCACTGCGCGATTGGAAAAGTGAGTTTCTCGGAAGAACATTTGCTTGGCAATTTTTCCGCGATTATGGATACAATCCGCCGGGTAAGACCCGCTGCGGTTAAGGGTATGTATGTCAGGCGCGTCACGCTGGCGCCCACGATGGGCCCAGGTGTGCATGTGGATGCGGCGCAAGCCTTGGCGTTGGAGAGTTCCAAGTAACAGCGCAATATTGCGCTACCGATATTGAGTACTGATCCGGTCATAGAAAACTAAAGCCATTCAGTATTTCATAGGGGAGCAAACGTTTAACAAGTCTAGATCAGTAAGTTGATTGTCTGCTGAATATAGCGTCTGCTAAAGACAGCAGGGGCCTTTGGGCTTAATTATCCTGCCGAGGCAAGACCATGATCGAAGAATGACGTTACGGCGTCATGTGTTTTTCAACGAGCATGCTAAGGTCCTTGCAACGGTAGGTGCAAGGACCTTTTTGCTGTTGGGTATTAGAACCTATCCGAGAATTTGTCGTTGACGCACCAGAAACGCTTGCAAGCACAGTTTTCGGCTAGAGTCTTAATTTATAAGGAGGTGAGAAAAGTTGGCTATATCACGCGAACGCAAAGAAGAGTTGGTTGCGCTCTATAAGCAACAAATGGCAGAAAGCAACGGTATCATCCTGGCGAACTATACGGCGTTGACGATGCCGCAGATGCAAAATCTGCGCCGTCGTGCCCGGGACTACGATGTGCAGGTTTTTGTGATCAAAAACACGTTGCTGAATGTTGTCCTGAAAGAGCAAGGGATGGAAGCACCGCAAGGGCTATTCACTAAGCCTATAATGGCGGCTTTCTGTCATCAGGACGTCGGGCCAATGGCGAAGTTGTTCCTCGATTTCACTAAAGAGGTCACTGAGGATAACTTCCACATCAAGGGTGGCATTATGGAAGGCCGGTTCCTGGATCAGGCTCAGGCTCAGGCACTCGCTGACTTGCCGACCCGTGACGTATTGTTGAGCCAGGTGCTGCGCACGATCAATGCCCCCGCAACGCAGATGGCCGGTGTTGTCGCTAGCGGTATCCGTCAGGTGCTCAATGTGTTGCAAGCGTATGTCGACAAGCTTGAAGGCAATGGTGGCGCTGCTGCGGAAGCTGCAGCTTAACAGCCGTGCAGCTTGACAATTGTGTGACCTAGCGATTGGCAAGCTGAGAGTTAATCATTCAAAAAATATCAATTAACCTGAAAGGAAAAAACGGAGGTTGAATTACAATGGCAGATTTAGAAAAGCTGGTTGAAGAAATTAGTGAGTTGACGTTGCTCGAGGCCGCTGAATTGGTGAAGGCGCTCGAGGATAAGCTCGGTGTGAGCGCTGCTGCACCCGTGGCGATGGTCGGTGCGGTTGCCGCAGCGGCAGAAGCTGAGCCAGAAGAGGAGCAGACTGAGTTCGACGTGGTCCTCAAGGACTTTGGTCCCAAGAAGATCGAGGTCATCAAGGTCGTTCGCCAGCTCACCAGCCTGGGCCTGAAAGAGGCTAAGGAACTGGTTGAGAGCGCGCCCTCCAACGTTGTTGAAGCGGTGGGCAAGGAAGCGGCTGAGGACACCAAGGCCAAGCTCGAATCCGCTGGCGCGGTTGTCGAACTGAAGTAATCGATAGCAAAGACGCGATTGCTTTCGTACTGACATTCAGCCCCCCTCTCCGGAGGGGGGCTTGCTATTTATAGGCTCTCAGCAGCCATCAACTCCAGATCCCTATAGCTGAGGCTGATCGCTGGTTGCCAATGGCTAACTTCTTGCGTTGTGCTATACTTCCCGGCGTAATGCGTATAGGATTCTGGTGGATCTCCGTGTATACGTTGAAGGTCGCTGCGGGGACGCTCGTCGCCGGAGCGTGGCTGTGGCAACGTGCACCGCGCGCCGGGTTCGACCGCCGGACCATGCGTCCTTGGATTTTGGGGATGGCGCTTGCGGCGTTGATTGGCGGGCGCGTGGGCTATACCCTCGGCAATATAACGTATTTCGCGCAGCATCCCGTACTGCTCTTGCGACTGGATCGCGTGGGCGGATTGCACGGTAGTAGCGCCATGATCGGCGTATTGCTTGTGGCTGGATTGTGGGCAGCGGTGAAGCGTCATCCTGTGTCGGAGATCGTGAGCTTTCTGTCGCCGGCTGTACTTTTTGTGGC
>JBJYXQ010000093.1:1228-5300 GCA_046260035.1 Anaerolineae bacterium | reverse complement strand
ATTTTCGAGGAAATTGTCCAACGCTTTGCGGCCCTGGGTTATACACCGCTCTTGACCGAGGCGGAAGACGAGCATCGTTTGCAAGCCATCCCGACGGTGGTCGACAAAAAAACGGGCAAACCGTGGATCAACATCTTGCTCTTTGTGCTAACGTTGCTGTCGACATTGTACATCGGCGCGTTCCATGAAAACGTGATCCCCGAGCGTCTCCAGGATATTTTGAAGGGATGGCCCTTTGCGCTGACCCTGTTGGCGATCCTCACGGCGCACGAGATGAGCCACTACTTTGCCGGGCGCCGTCACGGTTCACCTGCGAGCCTGCCATATTTCATCCCTCTGCCGTTGCCGGGTAGTTTAGGAACGTTGGGTGCGGTGATTGTGCAGCGC
The DNA here is from genome assembly GCA_046260035.1 of Anaerolineae bacterium. Classification (GTDB taxonomy): domain Bacteria; phylum Chloroflexota; class Anaerolineae; order B4-G1; family SLSP01; genus DSWT01. The sequence continues at coordinate 4,913 of JBJYXQ010000093.1, read as the reverse complement.
AGTCCTATGCGTAGCCGCAAAGCACTCTTCGATATCGGTATAGCAGGACCGATTGGGGGGCTGCTCGTCGCCATCCCCTTGCTTTTCATCGGCCTCTCGCTCTCCAAGGTGGGGACACCGCAGACATTTATGGATATTCCTGCTGGCGAACCCATTGAAGTCCTGCAGGAGGGGAATTCGCTGCTCTATCTTGCTGCAAAGTATATCGTCCACGGGCGCATCCTGCCTGACCAAGCGACAGGTGAGGATGTATGGCTCTCCCCACCGAGCACGGGTGGTTCAATTGCCTTTGCCGCATGGGTGGGCCTGCTGGTGACGATGTTCAATCTCTTCCCAGTGGGGCAATTGGACGGTGGGCACGTGGCCTATGCAATGTGGGGACGCGCGGCGTGGAAGATCGCACGGTTTACGCTCATAGCCATTTGGGGATGGGGCATTTTCCTGTTGCTGCGGCAAAACTACGGTGGGATGACCTGGCTGATGATCGGTTCGCTGGGCCTCCTTATCGGGCCGCGCCACCCGCCACCTCTCAACGATCTCACACCGCTGGATGCCAAACGAAAGGCGTTGGGTTGGGCCATGGTCGTCATCTTTTTCCTGCTGCTCACGCCGATTCCCTGGATGACGGTAACGTTGTAATTGTCACCACAGAGACACAGCGGCAAGATTGCCGCGGGCACAGAGATTTTTTATGAAATATCCTCCGTGTTCTCTGTGTCTCCGTGGTAAGCCCCTGCGGTTAACCTATGATTGGAAAAGCGCCTTTGATAACCGGTAGGACGACAATCGGGATCGACGCCAGCCGCGCGCTTAGTGCCGCGCCGACCGGCACGGAGGGTTATTCCTACCACCTGATTCGCGCACTGCTGCCGTACTTTGACACGCATTACCAGACCCGATTGTATTTCCGCTCCGCGCCGGAACCGGATGCCTTTCCCGGCGCGGAGTTGTGCGTCATCCCTTTCTCTCGGCTGTGGACGCATCTGAGGTTATCGTGGGAAATGGCACGCCACGCACCAGACTTGCTCTTCGTCCCGGCGCACGTTCTGCCCCTGGTGCGCCCCAAGCGGACACTGGTCACAATCCATGACCTGGGCTACCGTTACTTCCCCGAGGCGCACCCGCGCAGACAGCGCCTTTACCTGGAATGGAGCACCCGCTGGAACGCGCGTGTCGCCGATCATATCCTCGCCGACTCTTGCGCCACGCGGGACGCCTTAGTGCAAGCCTACGGCATCGACAGCGCCAAAATCACCGTTGCTTATCCCGGCTACGACAGCGATCTCGCGCCAGTACGCGATGCCGATGCCCTTGCTGCTGTGCGGGGGCGCTATGCTATTCCTGGCCCGTACATCCTCTTTATGGGACGGCTCCAACCGCGCAAGAACCTGGTGCGCCTGATTGAGGCGTTTGCGCGCCTCGCATCGGATAGGTCTAATTTGTCGCTGGTGCTCGCCGGGCCAGCGGGTTGGCTGGCTGAACCGATCCACGCGCGCGTGCGTGAGTTAGGTTTGGAAGGACGGGTGCTTTTCCCCGGCTACGTCGCCGAAACCGACAAAGCCGCGCTGATTTCCGGGGCGCAGGTCTTCGCCTACCCTTCGCTGTACGAAGGGTTTGGTTTTCCTGTGCTAGAAGCACAAGCGTGTGGCGTTCCGCTGTTGGCGGGCACTATATCAAGCCTGCCGGAGGTGGTGGGCGACGGCGGTCTTCTGGTGAACCCGCTCGACACGTCCGCTATTGCTACGGGACTGGCGCGGCTGCTGGATGATGTCGACTTGCGACACGATCTCATCGCGCGCGGCATGGCGAACCTACAACGCTTCTCGTGGGATGCTACCGCTCGCACAGTCTTGACTGTGATCGAAAACCTCTTGTCTACCCCTTACGTTTGACCTCTTCAAACCGTTGATTCCCTAAAATTAATACAAATATCCCAAATAAAATTTGGGATATTTGGGATATTATTTGGGTTTTGGTTTGGATAAAGTTAAGGCCTAACCACGCAAATTCTTGCACAATGCACAAGAAAACGGGCTGCACAGGCCCTTTTGGTTCCGGCTTATCCAGGTTAGGTTATGCCAACCGCAGTCCTGGTTCGATATCGAGATCCCATCCGGCGCGCACTCCGGCTCGGTAGCGATATGTCCCGGCGGCGGCGATCATAGCGGCATTGTCGGTGCAGAGGATGGACGGTAATGTGTGGACAGGAATCTCCACGCGAGCGCGCGTCGCTATCCGCAATGAGGCATTGGCAGAGACGCCGCCCGATAGGAGCACAGCTCGGACATCGTTAGCCTTGGCTGCCTGTGCCGTCTTTTCGGCCAGCACTTCGACGACTGACGCCTGAAAGGATGCCGCCATGTCGGCGAAAAAACGGGGTGGGCGCGGCCCGTTGAAACGTTGCCACATACGCAGTACGGCCGTCTTCAAACCGCTGAAGCTGAAATCGTAGGTTCCCGGCAGCCAGGCACGTGGGAAATCAAACGCGCGCGCGTTTCCCTGCCGCGCGGCCTCTTCAATGGCAGGTCCACCGGGATAGCCGAGTTCCAGCAGCCGCGCCACTTTGTCGAACGCTTCTCCTGCGGCGTCGTCCAATGTGCCGCCGAGATAGGTGTAGTGCCCGTGATCGTGCATCAAGATCAGCTCTGTGTGCCCACCGGAGACGATGAGGGCCAGGATGGGAAATACGTCAGCATCAAGCGCATCGTCGGTGTCGGTGTGCAACCAGTGGGCATACAGATGTGCCTCCAGATGGTTCACCGGGACAAGTGGCAATCCTCTACTGAGCGCTGCGCCCTTGGCAAAATTTAGCCCAACGAGCAAGGAGCCGGGTAGCCCTGGCCCATACGTCACGGCGATAGCATCCAGGTCGTCCCACCCCACGTGCGCGTTGTGGAGCGCCTGCTCGACGACGGGTGCGATGGCTTCGACGTGGGCGCGCGAGGCCAGTTCGGGGAAGACACCGCCGTATTGCGCGTGTAAATCCACCTGCGAGGCAATCACGTTAGAGAGAATGGTATGCCCATCCTCTACCACGGCAGCCGCTGTCTCATCGCACGACGTTTCGATCCCTAAGATTCGCATGGTTCCCTGTCCTTTCGCATTGTGAAAGTCTATCAGCAGATGGACAACCAAAGGTTGCACGCAGATGGAGCAGATTGACCTTGCCTCTGAAAACAAATGCTACAACCCACAACTTATACCTCACAACCCTTAACGCACAACCTTCAACTCCTAATCCTCACCCCCACACCGGTGCAAAAATCATCCATTCGTCAGGGCGCTGGCGGATGAAGTCCTCGACTTGCTCCAGAATACGGCGTAGATTCACCGTCACGTCCTGCTCTCGATTGCCAGTGTACTCCAATTCAAACGGTGGGTTGGCGATGACTTTGTACGCGCCATCCTCATAACGCGTTGCCAAGACAATGATAGGGCTTTTGGTCCGCAACGGAATACGCACGTAGCCACTCGGCAAGTTCGCCGGTGCGTCGAAAAACATCACCGGTTTATCTTCATTGTGAACAGGATAATCCGGCCCAGTGACAACGGCGCCGCCGTCCTTCAGACGTTCCATTGCCTCGCGCAACGCCTGGGAACTGATGGGCGTCATGTGCGCGCCGCAACGCTCTCGTAGTTGGTTGAACGCTTCTACATCGGGCGTGGGATCGGCCAAAGAGAGCGC
>JBJYXQ010000093.1:0-1128 GCA_046260035.1 Anaerolineae bacterium | reverse complement strand
GGATAATACAATCCCGGTTCGAGAGTGAAGACGTGGCCCGGTGTCAGACACACGGTGTTCCCCGCATAGTCAAAAAACGAGGGGGACTCGTGAATGTCCAGGCCGACGCCATGCCCCAGGCCGTGAACATAGCCTTCGAGCGTCGCCGGATCGCTGCCAATGGTGGGATGGTCGCGCGATTCGTAGAAAGCACAGGCCATCCGCTGGTAGCTGCGCGTTTCTTCTCCGGCCTTCAGCGCCGCGCGCAGATGCGCCACACAATCCTGTACATCCTGATACAGGCGTGTGACGGCTTCGGGCGCATATCCCAGGCAAAAAGTACGCGTCATATCGAAGAAGTAGCCGCCCCCGATCTCGCGCGGGTAGATATCAAAGATGATCGTTTCACCCAGGCGCAGCGGCATATCGAGTGTGCCCTGGTTGTGCGGCACGCCGGCATCGTGTCCGGCAGCAAAGATGAAGCCCTCCGAATCCTCCAAACCCTGCAGTGTGATGAGACGGTGGATGTGGGCATGGGCGTCACCGACGGTAAGCGCGCGGTCTTCCGTTGCATGCCGCAGCGTCTCATCCTTACCGATGGCGTGCTCTTGTAGGAAAGATACGGTCTGGCGTACGACTTCAGCGGTGCGACGGCCTACCTCGCGGATGCGGTCGACTTCGGCGGCATCCTTCGTCGCACGCGCCTCCTCGATGAGGTTGTCATCGATTTCGCCTACGATCTCAATGGCAGGCAGCGCGGCATCCAGCGCCTTGAGGAAGGCGTAGGCACTGCCTTGATCGCGATAGCCGTAGACGCCCACGCGCCCGGTCACACCGAGATCGTCGAAGATGGCACGCTGGTAGGCCACGGATGCAGTCAAAGTGTCGCCGTTGTGCTGCTTCAGCAACTCGCTGTAGTTGTAGCGAGTGTTGAGGATCACCGGATATCCGGCAGCGGTGGCCTCTTCGCGCTCGATGGGGCTGGCGATGAGGTGCGGCGTTTCGCCACGTTTTTTGACGAGCAGGGCTTGCGTTACGCGTGCGCCATTGAGCATGTAGATGAGCGGCGGGTTGCCCTTTACTTTGCCACTCACGACAATAGCATCGAGGTTGCGGTCTGCCATCAGGATGTCTAGATCACGCTGCATA
>JBJYXQ010000092.1:0-13440 GCA_046260035.1 Anaerolineae bacterium | reverse complement strand
ACGTTGATATGGCTATTCACTCCGGCATTTGTGCAGAGGGTCCGGGGGCAAACTCCCGTGCATGTCTGTGCGACATGTCCCCTTACATCTATCCAGGCGGCGATTGGGAACAGCGCGCCAGGAACGGTGATTCAGGTTGCGGCTGGAACCTATCCAGAGCAATTGGTCCTGACGAAAAGCGTCACGGTACAGGGTGGTTGGAATTTGACTTTCGAGCAACATGATATGTGGGCTTGGCGGACGGTCGTCAATGGACAAGGAGCCGGCGCGGTGATCAGCATCAGCCAGGCTGCGCCAATAGTGGAAGGACTATGGCTCATCGGGGGTAGTGGGGCACAGGGCGGCGGCGTGTGGATCGCAGATGCACAACCGCTGCTCTATCGGAACGTCATTTCGGGAAATCGGGCAACCGGTTTGCCGGCCTTGGGTGGGGGAATCTATGCCGAGGGTGCTCAGACCCAACTGAAACTGGATGCTAATTGGATTTTAGCGAACCAGGCGCAGGTGGGTGGGGGGCTTTTTGTGCAGGATACGGCGCGCCTCACAGCGACCAATAACATCATCGCCGGCAATGTGGCCCAGATCGGAGGCGGCATTTACACGGATAGCAACGAAATGTCGTGGGTGGTGAACAATACGGTGGTGGAGAATCTTCCCTCCGGGCTGGAGTTGATGGATAATGGTACCGTATTCGTCAACAATATTGTCGTCTCACACACTCTCGGACTGAGTTTGACACACCAACTGGATACGGCGACCCTGTTGCTTGCGCCGCAAAATCTTTTCTCTGCCAATACAGTGGATTGTGTAGGCAGCGATGCAGAGACTTTATGCGCGCAGGGTATGCATACCGACCCACAACTGCTGCCGGATTATCATCTCTTCAACCTTTCTCCGGCCATTGATCAAGGGACAACGGCTTTTGCCTCGGGAACCGATGTGGATGGTGAACGCCGGGCAGTTAATGTGGTAGACTTGGGCGCCGATGAGGCAGGCATGCATCTGCATTTGCCAATTGGGCAACGGGCTGCCAGCGTTTACACGGCAATGTGCCCATTGGGTATCAGCTTAATGCCGCAGCGTGTCGCTGCGGCGCAGGCCGCTCCGGCCCGCGCCGCTGGAGCTTGCTGGACGCGCCTCATTATGTATTGGGATCAGATCGAGCCGGTACGGACTGAACCACGGACGTATGATTGGGAGACGACGGATGCGCTTGTCCGGAGCGCGGCCAATGCAGGATTGCGCATTATTTTGACGGTGGCGGCGAATCCAGCGTGGGCTGCGGAATATCCAGGTGGACCGGTCTACAATGAGACAGAAATCCTGGGCTTCCTCACCGCCGCTGCCGAGCGTTACGATGCCGACGGTGTGGATGATGCCCCTGGATCGCCGTACGTGCATGTCTGGGAAATGTATAATGAGCCGGATAACGAGTCGTTGCTGTATGCGCCTAAGCGCGGCTGGGGATATTGGGGAGGACGAGGTGCGGCGTACGCGCTCTTTCTTTCTCATGTTCGTGTGGCCTTACGCGTTGCAAATCCCAGGGCGCTTTTGGCGTTCGGTGGGATAGCCCATGAAGCCAGTGTAGATATCTTCGATATGGATTTTCCACATGAAGTTTTCGCCTATGTCCGCGATCATCCCGGCGAGTATTTCGACTACTTCAATTTCCACTATTTCCCGGTCTTTGAGTCGGTATGGCAAGGATGGGGACGAGGGATTGCTGGTAAAGCCGACTACTTTGACGAGATGATGGCCTATTACGGCGTACGCTGGCCGATGCTTGTCACCGAAGCCGGATACTGGAGTGGCAGCGAGCTACCTTCTCCATGGACCGGAAGTTACGAAGAGCAGGCACGGTACGTACCCAAACTGTATGCGCGGAGTGCATCGGCGAATCTCGTGATGAGTTCGTGGCTGTTGTTGTCTGATGTGCCGAACCATGATGCTGATCGGGGATTGCGCGATATTGACGATATTCCTAAGCCGGCGTATAATGCATACCAGACCTTCGCCAACGTATTGAATCAGACTTTCTTTGTGCGTGCCCTTTCGACGGCCGAGTTGGGGCACGTGAGCGCGGAAGGCTACCTCTTCAAACGTTTGGCGGACGCGCGCCGGATATATGTGTTGTGGACGAACGACGAGTCGGTAACCTTGTCGGTGCGGGTGCAGGCGTCAGCAGCGATGGTGCGAGACAAAGTATCGGACGAGTATGTGATGACCCCTATATTGTCACATTTTGTACCGTATCAAGTGAAAGATGGCGATGATGGAACTATCGATGGGCAAGTGTGGGTAACGATTGGTCCTAGTCCGCTCTACGTTGAAGAAATCATCATATCAAGGCCTGTCGTGACTCGGCGAGCGCGTCGCATGCCAAGCGACCTACATATTTTCATTCGGTGATTGTATGACGATTGTCCAGCGATTAGCTCGCAACACAGCTCTGTTATCGGTGGCACAGGTCAGCCGGGTGGTCTTCAACACCATCCTCTCGTTGTTTATCGCGCGGCATATGGGTATAGAGGGCTTTGGGAAGTATGGGGTCTTAACCGCATATTTCAATATCTTCCAGGTGCTTGCTGTGATGGGTGCACCGCGGCTGGTAGTGCGGGAGATGGCGCGGGCGCGTTCCGCTGATGGCGATGCCGATACGGCACAGCAACAGCGCTGGTTCCACATTACCTGGCTCAACCAAGTGATCGGCGGGGTTGTGGGCATAGTGGTGATGCTGGTCGTCTCAAACATTCTTGATCACCCGGCGGATACACGTTTGGCGCTGGCGGTGGTTGCCCTCTCATTGATCCCGGCGACGCTTTCCTCGGCGATGGAGACGGCGTTGCAGGCCGTGGAGAAGATGGAGTACATCGCCATCGCGCACATTGTGGCTGGTGGTGTGCAGTTGGTGGGCAGTTTGGTTGCGCTGCTGCTTGGGCAGAGGTTGTTGATGTTGGCCTGGATGATAGTCGTTTGGCAAGGTCTTACGGCGCTGATAGAGATCGTGATCACGGCGCGTCTAGGGTTCTGGGGAGGATTTCGTTGGTATGGGCACGAGGCGCTCCGACTCTTTCGTGAGTCGTTCGAGTTCTTTCTGCTGTCATTATCGGTGGCCGTATTCTCGCGGCTCGATGTGCTGATTCTCTCGCAAGTGATGGGTGAGGGGGCAGTAGGACTGTACAATGCCGCGTACCTCGTGGTACGGGCGGTCAACTTCATCGCCGTTAGCTACAGCCAGGCTGTTTATCCCACTTTGGCACGCTCTTATAAGCAGGCACGTGTCCGATTTGAGCAACTCATGTCCAAATCGCTGTTATGGGGAATGGTAGGGATGTTGTTGGTCGCTCTGGTGTTGGGCATCCACGCAGAATGTATTATAAGGCTGGTATACGATAAGGCCCAGTATAGTGTGGCTGCACGTCTGTTAACCATTGAGGCGATCTTCGTGGCGATTTTCTTCTGGAATTCGGTGCTTTCGAGAGGGTTAATGGCCGGTGATATGCAGTCCCGTTCCGTCATCGTCTCAGTTACGAAGCTGGTGACAGCGTTTGTCTACTATCTGGCCTTCACGTATTGGTGGGGTGTGACCGGTGCAGCGGTTGCGACGGTGCTTGCTGGGCTTACCGGCACGGTGTTGAACTACTACTACGTGAATAAAGATGTGTGTCGTCTGGATACGATTGTATTGTTGGTGAAACCGCTATTGGTGGCCGTGGCTTCCGGGGGGGTATGGCTTCTCTTGCGCGACTGGGGATGGGCGTTGGCGGCGATAGTGGGCTTGGGTGTGTACGGCGGCTTGGCCTGGGGGCTACGTCTGATTTCTAGCGAGGACGTGACGTTGCTTAAGCAGTTGATGATACGGCCGAGGCGAGCAGCGTGACGGTGACGCAGATCCAGCTCGATTTTCTCATCATCGGTGCGCAAAAATCGGCTTCGACGTTTGTGCATGAGTGTCTGCGCGAGCATCCTGCTATTTTCATTCCCAAAGACGAAGTTCCGTTTTTCGAGGATCCATATTACGACCTGGGCAGTGTAGCGGAGCAGATCGGCCGCGAACTACGAGTTCGGGGTGCGGCGAGCCGGGTGGGCATCAAACGCCCCAACTACCTATGTGAAACACCTTGCGCGGAGCGAATTCGCCGACATGTCCGCGATCCACAGTTCATTGTAGTGCTGCGGGAGCCGGTCGAGCGGGCGATTTCGGCGTACTTCTGGTATATGCGGATGGGATACCTGCCGGTCAAGCCGTTGGATGAGGGTATGGCAGCGTTGCTTTCCGGCGCGTATACGATGCAGTATCCTACGTCCCAACAAATCCTTGGGTACGGTTTCTATGCTCGTCACCTTATACGCTATTTTCAAGTATTTCCACGTGAGAAGTTCCTGATCCTATTCCAGGAAGATTTCAACCTGCACAGTCTAGAAATGGTGCAGAGTGCGTACCGGTTTCTAGAGGTCGCGGATGATTATGTGCCGCAGTCACTCGCGCGCCGGCCCAAACCATCGCTGTACGCGTTGCCGCGCATCACGTGGTCGCGCTGGCGAAATCCGTGGATTCACACGTATACCGTCGTTGATAGCCATCCTGTGAACTTTCTGCCGCGCCGACATCTAGGTGTGTTGCTGTTGAAAGGCTTCTTTTATATCGTGGACCGATTGTTGTTAGCGCGGTTGTATCCAAACACGCGACCTACGCTGCGAGCTGACCTGCGTGAGGAGTTAGCGGAGGTTTACCGTGTGGATGTGGAAGATTTGGAGTTGCTGTTGGGACGAGATTTGACGCCCTGGAAGTCATAAGCGCGCACATCGGTGGTGATGAAGAGCGAGGGCATAGGATGAATCATTCGTCTGAGACGGCGATGCGCGATGCGCCGGTAATTATCATTGGGATGCACCGTTCGGGCACAAGCCTGACCGTGCGGCTACTGCGCGATCTGGGCATTTCGATGGGGGGGATTGTGTTGAAGAACACGGAGGCGCTGAATTTCCAACACCTGAACCGCCGTATATTTGCGGTAGCTGAAGGCGATTGGAGCACAGTCGAGCCAGTGATGACGGCGATGCGCAATCCCGATTTCGTGACGCAGCAAACGGCGGCGATGCGTCGAGCAGTTTTCGCGGGCAAGGTGCGGGTGGGCCGGGACGTCGGTCTGGTCTCGTATATCGACCATTTCCTCTGGCGGCGGATGTATCGTGCCGGGCGGCGGATGTGGGGCTGGAAAGATCCCCGGACGACGTTGACGTTCCCGGTGTGGCTGCGTGTGTTCCCTCAGGCCAAATTTGTCCATGTTATTCGCAATGGTATTGACGTTGCCATTAGTCTGAACCGCCGCACCAAAGTCCAGCAGCGGAGTTGGTGGAAGCGTCGCATGCTTGAAGACTATCGCCCGGAAACGCTGAGTTTTGCTCAATGCTTTCGTTTGTGGGAGCTGTACCTATCGTTCTTCTTTGAACAGCAGGAGTTGATCCCGTCGGCGCAGATTTTGGAGTTACGTTACGAAGCACTTCTCTCCGAACCAGAGGTGCAATTGCGGAAGTTGGTTGATTTCCTGGAATATCCGGTCGACGCGACGCAAATAACGGCAGTGTGTACCCAAATCAAGCAGGAGCGGCTGGACAATTGTGCTCGCGCCCGCCTTTATCAAGATGAGATTGCGCAGTTGGCTGGACATCCGTTGATGCAGGCATTGGGCTATGACTACGTGTTCTCGACAAGAGATGCACCGCAGGAGGCAGCATAAGGATGGTCGTGAGGAAAGCAAGACGGCCCAGGCCGGTCTCAAGGATACGGCGGGGCGCTGGTCTGGCGACGGCATGGCTGCATATCCTGCCTGACTTTGTTATAATCGGAGCGCAACGGGGGGGTACGACATCGCTGTTCAAATATCTGGTGGCGCACCCAGACATCTACCCAGCAGCGTTGAAGGAGGTGCATTTTTTCGACCGCTCTTTTGATCGGGGTGTGGGATGGTACCGATCCTTCTTTCCGTTGGCCCTACAACGTTGGTATGTTACTCGAGTACGGCGGCGCGCATTTGTCACCGGGGAGGCTACACCGTACTATCTGTTTCATCCGCGCGCGCCGGAGCGCATGGCGGCCTTGTTGCCACACGTTAAGCTGATCGCCATCTTGCGTAATCCTGTGGATCGGGCTTATTCGCAGTACAACCACGAGGTGCGCCGCGGGTTGGAGTCGATGTCATTTGTGGAGGCTTTGCAGCGCGAGCTAGAGATGCTGGTTACCGAGCAGGCGGTGTTGCAGGCTGATCCGATCTATTGCAGTACGTTGCATCAACACCATGCCTATCTGGCACGTGGTCGGTACGTGGAACAGTTACAGGTGTGGCAGCACTATTTTCCGCGTGAGCAGATGCTAGTGTTGCAGAGCGAAGCCTTCTACGCGGACCCGGCTTCATCTCTGGCGCAGGTTATGGATTTTCTGGGACTGTCACCTTTTCAGTTGGGAGAATTCAGGAAATACAATGAAATGCAGTACGTTGAGATGCCCGCCGAGGTGCGTGCCGATCTACAAACCTATTTTCGACCTTATAATCAGCAACTCTATGAATTCCTGGGTGTGGATTGGACATGGGGACTGCTGACTCGCTGAACAAAGACGCTACGCTGGAGCTATCTGTTCTCATCGTCAATTATGACGGCGCGGAGTGGCTGTCGCCCTGTCTGACCTCATTGCAAGTGCAGTTAGTCGGTCTGGACTACGAGATCATTTTGGTGGACAACGCCTCGCGCGATGACAGTTTGGCGCTGCTGCGTGGATCGTTCCCGGAGGTGCGGCTCATTGTCAATGAGACTAACCTGGGGTTTGCGCACGCCAACAATCAGGCATTTGCAGTATCGCATGGTCGGTATATCCTGCTGGTGAACAATGACACAGTTTTCTTGACAGGGCTGCGCGATATGCTGACATTCCTGGTCGAGTCGCCGGTGTGTGGTGCGGCAGGTCCGGCGATGCTTAACGGCGAGCGGCACCCGCGCGGGTCTTGGGGCTATTTCCCCACGCTGGGGCGGATGTGGCTAACGATGACATTGCTCAATCGATTGCCGGGACTGCGCTCTCATACGCGGCCGCTGCTGGTGCGCCCAGGTCATCCAGAGTTTACGCGACCAGCGCACGCGGTTGACTGGCTCTCCGGGGCGTGTCTGCTGTCCAAGCGTGAAGTACTAGAGGCGGTGGGTTTCTTTGATCCCAACTACTTCATGTACGGTGAGGACGTAGAATTGTGCTATCGCATCCAGCAAGCCGGGTATATACTGATGACCTTTCCGCAGGCTAGGATCATTCATTACGGTGCAGGCGGCGCCGAATCCGGTGTCTGGAAGGGAGAGCAGGCGACGTTATATGGGTTTCAGGGGTTCCTACACTTCTATCGTAAACATCGACCGCGCTGGCAGCGCTTGTTGTTACGCTTGGCATTGGGCCTTGGCGCGATAATGCGTGCGCTGGGCGGCGTGGCGGCGGGTGTCTTTCGTGCACGCGACGATGGGTGGATGGTAGCACGGGCTTATATGCGGGCCTTATGGGTATCAATAGGGATCAAACCATGAAGCGATCAGTGAAGGTCTTGTATGTTCACAGTTCGGCGGTACTGTATGGCTCGGATCGCACTCTGTTGCATTTGATTCAATTTCTAGATCAGGCGCGATTCCAACCGGTGGTCGTGTTGCCGGAATCCGGGCCACTGGTCTCGGCGTTGGAAGCCTATGGCGCAGAGGTGCATATCATACCGCTGAGCATTCTGCACCGCTCGTTAAGTCCGCGCTATTGGGTACAGTTTGCAGGGCGGTTGTGGACTTCGACGCGCGCGATAACGCGGTTGATCCGCGAGCAAGGTGTTGGCCTGGTTCACACGAATACCGCCCACGTGTTCAATGGGGCGTTGGCCTCGCGTATGGCGGGCGTGCCGCATGTCTGGCATATCCGTGAGATGCAGTTGGGAATGAGCCGTTTGGGCGGCATGTTTAGCGTGCTGATTTGCCGGACTTCGGCGGCGATCCTGGTCATGTCGCAAGCGGTGCGGGATGCGTTTCGGTGGAGTGGGACGTGTAGTGCGAAGGTTCACGCGGTCTACGACGGGGTGGACACGGAGCGCTTTGTGCCACCTGAAGACCAACGCGCGCTGCGTGAAGCGATTGGGATGCCGACAGACGCGCTGCTGGTTGGGATGGTCGGGCGGATCGCGCACTGGAAAGGGCAAGCGTCTTTCTTAAGGGCGGCGGCGTTGGTGCACCAACAACAGCCACAGGCGCAGTTCTTCGTCGTTGGGGATGCGGTGACGGCGCACGATCACCATCTCAAGCAGGAGTTGGTGCAATTGACACAGGATTTGGGGCTGACAGATGCGGTGACGTTCACTGGATTCCGCGCCGACGTGCCGCACATCATGGCTGCGCTGGATGTGTTCGTGTTGCCGTCGGAATTGCCTGAACCGTGGGGCCTGGTGGTGTTGGAGGCGATGGCCTCCGGTTGTCCGGTGGTGGCGACGAAACAGGGGGGGCCGCTGGAATCAGTACTGGATGGCGAAACGGGTTACCTGGTTCCACCGGCCGATCCTGAGGCTATGGCCCACGCCTTACTTACCCTTCTCCAGAATCCACAGCAGGCACAGGCTATGGGGGTGGCCGGGCGTGCACGTTGCGTCGAACACTTTCCGTTGGGACAGGCTGCTCGTGAGGTGATGGCACACTATGTGGCACTGCTTTCCTGAAAGAACTATTTTCTAGGATATTTTGGTTCGGAAATGTCCGGGTTAAGGGGTAGGGTGACGAAAAAATACGATGTCGCGGTGGCGATCATTGCCCATAACGCGCGAGCGGACGTGGAAACCTGTCTAACGAAGTTATTTGAGGTTTACCCGACGACGTTATCTATGCAAGTCATAGTGCTGGATAACACGGGCGAAGATGGCACGCCGGAGTATGTGCGCGAACACTGGCCCCAGTTTCACCTGATTGTCAATGAAACTCCCCAAGGCTTTGGGGCAAACGTCAACCGCGCCTATCGTGATACTGATGCGTATTACTTTCTGATTCTCAATCCCGATGTCGCTGTCTCCCGTGGGGCCATTGAGACGATGGTAGCCTATATGAATGCCCGCCCGGAAGTTGGCGCAACCGGTCCGAAAACCTTTTATCCTGATGGGACCTTGCAAGAGACATGCCGTCGGTTCCCGCATTGGGGGACAGTATTATGGCGTGGTTTCAAGCTGGACCGGATCGTGCAGCCTGAGTTCTACCGGCAATTCTTGATGGTCGATTGGGATCACAATGAGTCACGGGCCGTGGATTGGGTTATGGGGAGTTGTGTGTTGGTTCGTGCCGAGGCTTTCGAAGCGGTCCAAGGCTTTGACGATAACTTTTTCCTGTATTACGAAGATATCGATTTCTGTCGCCGGTTGTGGCAGGCGGCATATAGCGTGCACTATGTGGCTGATGCGGTCATTATTCATAGCTACCAGCGCAGTAGCGCCCATAAGGTCAATGCTCTGACCAGGATTCATTTGCAAAGCATCTGGCTTTACCGGCAAAAGCACGGCTTGTTGTTCCGGGGCGTTGATGCCAAAAGGTCCCTCATCAACTTCACGCTGTTGCTTATATTGGGGGACGTGTTGTTGACGCAAATCGCCTTGCAATTGGGACGCTGTGCGCGGCTCCGATTTCCCATCTTGGGGGCGTATCCTTATCCCAATCCTACATCTTTGAAGCCCATTATCTACTGGGTTGTGCCAGTTATCTGGGTGGCGGTCTTTACGTTGATAGGACTGTACCGCGCGGAGCGAATGCGGCATTTAGCGCGACAAAAAGGTCGGGTGATCACTGGAATCTTGTTTTCTGGAATGTGTTTGGCCGGTGTGCTCTATGCGATGTTTTTGTATGAAGTCTACATGCCGCGCTTGCTCCTAGCCTACTTTCTAGGATTTGACGCTGTGTTGCTCGTGACTGAGCGCGAACTATTCCACCGGCTTTTCAGTAGGGGAGGACTTACGGCGCGTCCCCGCACTCTGTTGATTGGTGTAGAGAAGATGGGGCAGGATTTGCAGCATTGGATTACCAACGATCCTCAAGCGCATGTGAACTTGATTGGCACGCGTCCCTGGCCTGCGGATGGTGAAGCGCAACAGGCATATGTAGAGAAGACGGTCAGAACCGTTCACGAACTCAAAATCGATGAACTACTCCTCACTCCCCCCTGGGCAAGCCGGGAGTTACTTTCCGAACTGGTGCAAGCCTTACGGAGCACGCCTGTGGACATTAAGGTGGTCCCTGATTTTCTGGATCTTGCGCTCTTTCATCCATCCCTTGAAGAGATGTATGGTGTCTCTGTAGTCAGTTTGCGCAGTTCTGCCATTTCAGGCGAGCGGCGGATGGTCAAACGCCTCTTTGATCTGCTGGTAGCCGTACCCGCGTGTGTGCTCTTGTTGCCGGTGTGGACTGCCGTTGCGATCGCTATCCGTTTGGATTCGCCAGGCCCGGCGTTTTTCCGCCAACAGCGTGTAGGAGAGAATGGACGGTTATTCTGGATCTACAAATTCCGTTCCATGGTAGCAGATGCCGAAACACGTTTTGCCGAAATCTTGACTATCGATGAGCACGGTCAACTCATCCATAAAACGCCTGCTGACTCACGTGTGACTAGGATTGGCCGGTTCTTGCGGCGTTGGAGCATTGATGAGTTGCCCCAATTGTTTAACATTGTCAAAGGGGAAATGAGCTTAGTTGGGCCGCGTCCTGAGTTACCGTTTTTCGTGAGTTATTATGATGATTGGCAATACAAACGTCTGGTCGTACCGCCAGGTCTCACCGGCTGGTGGCAGGTTCGCAATCGCGGGAAAAGTCTTTTACATACGTCCACCGAGGATGATCTATATTACATTGAACATTTCTCTCTGCTTCTGGACTTCAAGATATTGCTCAAGACCGCGGGAGTAGTTCTATCAGGGAAGGGGGCGTACTGACTGTAACAGGGGTGACTATGGGTTTTAATCCATACTTACTACTAAAGGATTATT
Source organism: Anaerolineae bacterium (assembly GCA_046260035.1). GTDB lineage: Bacteria > Chloroflexota > Anaerolineae > B4-G1 > SLSP01 > DSWT01. The sequence goes on along the minus strand of JBJYXQ010000092.1, from coordinate 2,413 downwards.
GATTTTTAGGGTGTGAAGTAGTAGACTTTAAAGGCAGTAAGGGTATACTTCAAATTTACTATAAGGAGGTTTTCAGATGAAACGACTCACTGCAGTGTTCCTTTCTTTACTTTTGGTATTGACTACGGTGGGGGCCACTATGGCTGCTCCACCCAACCCAGGCTCCGGCGGCACAAACTTCACCGTCCAGAACCTGGATCCTGCGGGCGATGCAGCGGTTCGCGCAGACTACATTAGCCAGACTGGCGCAGTAGCGGCTTTCAAGGAAAAGACGATCTCTGCTCTGGGGAGCGATGGTTTCCCCATCGCTGACTCCGGTCTTCCGGATAGCTGGATCGGCTCCGTCGTGGTTTCTGCGGATAAGAAGATTGTGGCTTTCGCGCAGATGATTTGGCAGGGTGGTGATCCTGGTGATGGCTCTACCTCTGACGGCAAGACCGCTGGCGCGTACAATGGTTTTGAGGCCGGCGCGGCTAAGCTCTATCTGCCTTCCCTGGCTTCCCGCGATGCGCAATTCTCCCGCATTTCCGTGCAGAGCGCTGCTGCCCCCAGCACCACCGAGACGGTGGCCTTCACCATCAATTTCTATGACCGTGATGGTGCTTTGACTGACACCATCAATGACACCGTCTACAAAGGTGCGCAGAAGACCTACAGCCTTTCACCCGACGATACGGATGTGGATTTGGGTGGTAACTGGCTCGGTTCCGCAGTCATCGAGGCTGACGATGGCACCAGCCCCTTGGCGGCGGCTGCCACGATGCACTGGCGCCTGTATGCGGCTGGCTATTCGGCCGTTCCTAGTGGCGGCACGAAGGTCTACCTGCCCTCGGCTACACGCCGTATTCCCAGTGGCGTGACCTGGCTCCAGTACACGGGTGTGATTGTCCAGAACTTGGATGCTACGACCCCTGCTACTGTGACGGTTACGTGGTATGACCGCGCGGGCACTGAACTTTACTCGTTTGATGACCCCATCCCTGCCAACTCTGCGCACGGTTATAACTCGCGCTTTGTGGATACGAGTCAGGTTCCTGACGCTGACAAGGCTGCGTTGCCTGTCGCTCTAGGTGATAACTGGAATGGTTCGGTCGTGATTGAATCCAACGGTCCCGATATCATCGCTGTGGCGAACCTGCAGTGGACCGATGACCACCCCGCTAAGGCTGCAGCTTCGGCCTATACCAGTGGTGTGGGCGGCACTGCCACTGTGTACCTGCCGGCGACCTTCCGCCGCGTGAGTGGTACGACCTGGATTCAGTATACCGGTGCGATCGTGCAGAACGTTGGCGACACCGCCTGCAACGACTTCGACGTGAGCTGGTACATCCGTGGCGAGGCTACCCCGGTTCTGACCTACCAAGACTCGCTAGACCCAGCGATCTCTCACGGTTACAACACGCAGTTTGGTGCTGCCGGTTCTGACTTCCCGGCTGGCGTAGATGTTACCAATCTAACGGATGACTTCCGTGGCGCGGTGACGATTAGCGCTTCTGGCTGTGAACTGATGGCGATTCATAACACTGTGTGGCCGGCCTGGACGGATAGCACGACCTACAACGGCTTCGGCGAGTAAGATCGTTCTATCGTAAGTAACGAAACCGCCGGGGAGTTCTCTCCCCGGTGGTTTTGCTTCTAGTATATTAGTGTTTGATGGAGGTGGCATGTGAAGCGCTGGAGCGCGTATCTTGGATGTACTCTCGTTATTTTGTTGTTCGTTGTGGGCTGTCATCAAACTGAAGAACCCATCTCTCCAATGCCCACCCCGCAGATTTCTCCAATGCCTGCCCCGCAGGTTTCTCCTTTGGTCACTCCTACCCAACAAACGGTTAAGGTTGCCAGCGTCTGGCCTGAGGGGAAAATTCTCTACCATGCGGACCAAAGCGGGGTGTATCAACTCTATGTGGCGCAGGGTCAACAGACCCCAACGCTACTAACACCCGATTCGCCCTCCGCCGTGGAGGGTAATTGGTCGCCCGATGGACAAAGAATAGCCTTTGCGGCGACAAACGGCCCTGACAATATTCAGATCTATACGATGCAGGCGGATGGCAGCGACTTAACTCTGTTACCGGTGGATCAGCCCAGTTTGAACTGGTACCCGAAGTGGTCGCCTGACGGCGAGATGTTATTGTTTGTGACGAATCGCGATGGTAATTTTGAAATTTACAAGGCAACTGTTGATGGTGATTTCTTGGTTAACCTGACAAATCATTCCTACAATGACCAGGAACCGGATTGGTCGCCTGATGGACAAAAGATCATCTTTGTGTCGGATCGCGAGGGTGGGGATGGTCTATATTTGATGGATGCCGAGGGGAGCAATGTTCAGCAACTGTTGGATGACTCGTGGGGCTGTCGCTATCCCCGTTGGTCTCCTGATGGACAACAGATTGCCTTCATGGGCCGGGTG
>JBJYXQ010000091.1:0-4329 GCA_046260035.1 Anaerolineae bacterium | reverse complement strand
GCGGCGAGGAAGGAGATGGGGAGCAAAGCACGGCCCACCAATCGCCAGGGGAACTGAACGAAGGCTAGTAGCGGAAACGCTTCCCACACCTGCACGGAACCGGGGCTGCTCATCCACAGATAAGCGAGTGCCACCAGCACAAAGAAGACGATAGATGCCCGCACTTCGTTAACGCGCGCGTTTGAGTCGTCCTTCGTGTCCTCACCGGAAACCGCATCTGTGCCAGCGCGCGCACGCCGCCAGCCGATCACAATGCCGGCAAGCGCCAATATCGTCTGGACAACGCCAAGTGGTATGCGCATCGGCAGGTTGAGAAAGTCGGGATCGTAGGGTGCGGGCAGGGAAAAGAGCATCTCGCGCCAGGAAGCGAAATTGTAGTGGAAGTCGTTGTTGCGCGTGGTACGCGAAAGGTGTAATTGCACCGTGGATTGCTCCGTCAGCGCGGGAAACCAGAACCAGGCGGTGAGCAACACTGCCAACAGCACCGCCACAAATGCCCAAGGCCATGTCTTACGCGCGCGATACACCCACGCCAGCACAATCACATAGCCGCCGAGTAACGGCGCGAAGAGCAGCGAGGAGATGTTGTGACTCAGAAACAGCGCCGTCAGCAGTACCGCCGATGCGATAAAGGGGCCCCGTCCTCCACCGCCGGTGTGTCTTCCACCGACAATCACCCGGCGAAAGGTCACCATCAGCCAGGGGAGCAAGGCCAGGGCCACGGATTCGGGCATGTTGCCACGGCGTAGCGCATCCAAGAGCAGATACGGTCCCAGGCTGTAGGCCAGAGCCGCGACCCAGGCAGCGCGTTCACCAAAGAGGTCGCGTGCCCATATATAAGCCCCCCAAGCCGCAGCGACGAAACTGGCGGCGTAGAGCAATCCAAGCACAAGTGGCAACGCGAGGCCCGTCTGGTAGAGCAACGCCCCCACGATGTAAGGTAGCGGCTCGCGGAAGTTGAAGAAAGGATAACCGTATCCCAGGGCCAGATTGGGAACCCAACGAGAGAAAACCCAGCCCTGCCGCCACGCCGCATCGATGGCCGTGATACGGTAATAGTGCAGGTCGTTATCGTGCGTGCAGGGCAGTCCGATCCCGCTCAACAGCGGCAAGAGCGCCGGAAGCAGGAAAAACAGCACCACCACCAAACGCCACGGAGGAGCCAAAGTTCGTGTTTTCATCGGAGAAATTGTACCATAAATCGAGGGGCTGCACATTGAAAACGCGGTGAGACAGTCAAGCCTCACCGCGCCAGGGGTTCGTCCGATCCATGTTCTGTCTCTCAGGGATTCTTACGCGACTCCCGATAGACGTGCCAGACACGCTGAAACACCGTGATCCAGGTAAAGATGGCCATGACGATCAACATTGGGCGTACCCATCCAATAATGAGTCCCACGCCAAACACCGCCACCCGTTCCAGGCGCGTCAGGATGCCAACCTTGCAGTCATAGCCGATCCCTTCGGCGCGCGCGCGCGTGTAGCTGACCATCACGCTACCCAGGAGAACAAGGAAAACGAGGTATATTTCCAGCGCCGCGCCTTGCCGCAGCAACCAAGCGAGCAGGCCGAAGAGCAAGGCACTCTCAGAAAGGCGGTCAAGGGTCGAATCCAGAAATGCACCAAAACGGCTCTTCGTGCCGGAGACCCGCGCCAACGCACCATCCAACGAATCCACTGACGACGCGATGAGCAGAAACACGCCCCCCAACACCAGATGTCCCGTAGTAAGAATCACACCCGCGCCAACGTTGAGGAAAAATCCCAAAAGCGTCACCGTATTTGGATGCAGCCCTAGCTTCTCCAGGAACCGCGCTATCGGATGCGTGATGAAAGTTGCCTGCGCGCGCAAAAAATCTGTCAACGTGTCGTACTGTCTGATCTTCAAGCGTTCCATCTATTTTTCCTCGTCTGACAAAGAGATTCCCAGCAACGCTTCCATAGTACATACCAACTCCTGAAGCGTCGCTGGTTGAAATCGGTAGCGCACCTCGCGCCCTACTCGCTCCGCCGTCACAAAGCCTACCTGCCGCAACTGCGTCAGATGCCAAGAGAGCAAGGGCTGACTGACTCGCAACACATCCGCCAAATCCTTGACATTCGATTCGCGCGCCGCCAGTGCTGCCAGGATGCGCAGACGCAGCACAGAATGAAGCGCCTGAAACCCCTTCGTTAAATGGCGCAGTTCCTTATCCGACATGGCGTTATCAATCATCGTTTCCAATTCATAAATAACTGTTTATATGTTACTCACATCCTAACTCGAATGGGTAATTTGTCAATTTCCTCGACTACGAGTATTTCTAACCATCCAGGTTAGACAGGTTGCCTAAAATGGCGGATTTATAGTATAATAGGACTGTTACTGATCTGGTCTCACAAACCTTAAGCGATATCAGCATCTATAGGACCAGATCAGTCGTTTGCTTTTCACTCAGCGTAAATGGAATCAACACATCCTGAACCAGATGAATGCAATGCGACTTAAGTTTGATCGAAAAAGCCATAGACTCTATCCGAAAAATCGTGCTTGCGAGCGTTTCTGGTGCATCAACGGTGAATTTTCGGATAGGTCCATAGACATCCACAAAACATTGCAGCGCTTGCTGCCCGCAGGTACGCACACAAGGGAGAAAGCTCTATGAAAGCTCTAACGCTGATCAAGCAATGGTTATCATCACCAGTCCATCGTTTGGTGCACGTCCTTCTCATTTCAATACTCGGCCTTAGTGTGCTCTGGTGGGCAATGCATGAGCAGCCGGTGAAGGCACAGAGCAATCTCTTGCTCAGCAAAGAAAACGGCGTGGACAGCGTCGTAGCCGGGCAAACACTGGTCTACCGCGTGGTCGTCACCAACACCGACATCGATACAGCGACAGGTATCCGGCTTACAGATATTCTGCCCGATCACACGACCTTCGACCTTGCCTCAGATGGCGGGCAAGAGATTGTTCCCGGAAGCGGCGTTGTAACCTGGCCCGACTTCGACCTGGCAGCGAATAGCAGCGTGACGCGCCTCCTCGTCATCACCGTCAATACCCCTTTGACCGATAGCATCACCGCCATCACCAATACCGTCAGCTTACGTGAAAGCGATGGGCACACGTTGGTCGCCACAGATATCGACAGCGTGGAAGTCGATCCCGTACTCACCCTCATCAAGACTAGCGCTATCACCACAGCCTCCCCCGGTGACACGTTCAGTTATGTCATCACGCTCACTAACCGCAGTAGCGCGGAGGCTACCGGCGTCCTAGTCGCCGATACTTTGCCCGCGGGCGTTACGTTCGTCGCTGCAGATTATGGCGGCACGGAGACTCCTTCCGGAAGCGGCATCGTGACCTTGCCCAGTTTCAACATACCTGGCAATACCAGCTTCACGGGTCTTCTCACCGTCACTGTCAACCCCGAGCTCCCTACCGGCCTTGAACTGCTCGTTAACATCATTCAAGCTAGCGATGCAGCCGGGAATACGGCTACCACCCAACACGCGGACATTGTTCAGGGAGCGCCTGACCTTATACTAACGAAAAGCGACGGTGCCGCCATCGCCGAACCCGGCGAGACACTCACCTACACGCTAACTTACACCAACTCCGGCACTCAAGGCGCAACCGGCGTGGCCATCGTCGAAACCGTGCCCGCAAATACAACCTTTTATTCGCCCAGCAGTAGCCCCGGCTGGAGTTGTACCCCCGGCGCGCCTGCTGGAACGCTCTGTTTGTACACCGTCGGCGACCTGGCAGCGGGAGATTTTGGCAATGCCATTTTTGCCGTGCGCGTCGACAACCCACTAGCTGCGGGTGTGACCGAAATCGCGAACACCGCGTCCATCTCCGACGATGGCACCAACGGCGCGGACCTCGATTCGGGAGACAACGCGGACACAACAAGCACTACCATTGACGCCGCGCCCGATCTCATCGTTAGCAAAAATGACAATCGCGCAAATGTTCAACCCGGTGAGACGTTGGCCTACTTTATCACCATCACCAACACCGGTAACATCGCAGCGATGGTCTCCGTCACCGACATACTCCCCGCCAACACCGCCTTCCTGGTCGCCTCCGATGGGGGCGATGCGACCCCACCTGGCAGTCGCACGATCACCTGGCCCGAATTCAGTCTCGCCGGCGGCGGCGCACACATGACGCGACTCGTCGTCGCTACCGTGGGTGGCACCTTGCCCGCCGGGGTGGATACCATCACCAATACCATCACCGTCACAACGTCCAACGAGGCAAATGAGGCCGACAACACTGCGTGGGACGTCGATCAGGTCAACGCCGCGCCCGATCTCACGCTCAGCAAGAGCGACGGCGGTGTCAC
>JBJYXQ010000090.1:0-7096 GCA_046260035.1 Anaerolineae bacterium | reverse complement strand
AAGATCGACACCCATGGTACCAGGAATCTGACCCTGATTGTCGGCATAGATCGCTCCCGCAAGCCCAATAAGCGACAATATCGTAAACACCGTAGCACTGCGCGGCCCGAGCAACAATGCCGCCAGCACAATGATCAATGGGTAAACATAGCTAGTGAAGCCACCACTTAATCCCTCTTCAGTCCATGTCCAACTGACGACGACGCCCCACATCAACAAGAGAATGCTGACTGCCAAGCCAGTGGGGAACCTGCGACGGACGAGAGGGAACGCTACCAATGTCGCTCCGGCAATGATCACCGCAGCGATGACGGGGCCCATATCCGCAAAACGTTGGGGGAAACCATACAGTCCTACCATAACCCCGACCACAAGGACGGTCATCACCGCGAAAGGCACCAGGATGGAGATAAGCAATCGCGAGCGCCGCGTCAGTTCGTCGTCTTCGAATGTCGGCAATGTGAAGTAGTTTTTGATCCACTTAAACATAGTATCCCTCTTCTATCGCTTCCCGCCCTTAGTTCCCCCAGCGGAGGGGGCTCCCGAGGCAGGGGACACAGGGGAGGCCTCTGAAGACGCTTCCTCGATCCACACCTCGGCTTCGGTAAGGTTCAACGAAGTCCGCAGTTGGTGGAGCGCCGTTTGCAACACGGTGTTGACCTCCAACGAACGCCGCATTTCCGCTGTGATCTCGCGTGCCAACTGCTCGCGAGCAGCGCGCCGTTGGCTGTCCTCGTAAAGCTGCGCGCCTTCGAGAGCCGTACTCAATTGCTCGGTCAACGTTTGCAGCAGACTGATGTCCTCCTCGGACCACGCCGTGCCGTCGGGTTTGCGTCCATCAATGATGCCAATCACTTGATCGCGCACCCGAATAGGGAGTGCCAGCGTATCGCCTTCACCGGCCACTTGGCCGGTCTGTGCTGCCGCTTTCATCTGCGGCTCCCAGACCATAAAAGGCGCGACGCCGCCCTCATCACTGGCAAAAGCCAGGTCAGAGCGCGCGCGGAGCAGATCCTGCCACGTTTCGCGTGCCATTTGCCCATAAGCCCGCCTCTCAGCAGTGAGGCTCTCCTCAACCTGACGCAACAAGCGCGCATTGTTCACGGCTACCGACACTTGATCGGCCAACGCTTGCAACACATTCACATCTTCATCAGTAAAAGCATTAGGTGTAGTGCTCTGCACATCAAGCACGCCGATGACCTCACGGCGCACGCGCAGCGGCAACGCAATTTCGGAGCGTGTTTCGGGCAAATCGGGATTCGCAAAGAAGACCACGTCTTCGCCAACGTCTTGCGCAATGCGATACTGTCCATGAGCAGACACCGCACCTACGATGCCTTCTGCACCAACACGCAAACGGTGATGGCGCTGCAACATCCGCTGTCCACCTTCGCTCGAAGCCGCCTGCAACACGGCCCACTGCCTATTGTCGTCCAGCAGGAACAAGCCCGTGTGATAGAATCCAAATTGCCGGCTGATGATCTTGGCAGCTTGCTGCAACAGCACCAAGGGATCGCGTTCTACCGCCGCAACCTCGGCGGCGATTTCTGTAGCAGCACCCAGGTAAGCCTCTCGGCGTGCCAGTTCGTCGACGCGCTCGTTTAACAGTATCTGCACCTGTTCTCGCTGCGTCTCCGCCTCAGCCGCCGAATGACGTGCGCGCGCCAAAAACTCAACGAGGCTAGTAGAAGCAAAGTAAAACAAGATAGCAGACAAAACAACATTCATTAAAATAACGATCAGTTGCCCCCAAGCCGTATCGAGTATTAGTGCCTGCGGCAATGCTCCCAGCAACTGAGCAATGCCAACGCCCCCGACACTGACGAAACTCAGCACAGCGACGACGACGGCTCCCTGAACACCCACCAAAAGCCCGGCCATAAGAATTGACGAGAAAAGGGAGCTAACCATCGGACTTGAGAGTCCTCCTGAAACAATCATTAACCCACCCGCGAGCATCCAGGTGGTCATTGAATACAGCCAACTTGCTGCACGCACACGCCCAGAACGCATCAGATAAACAGTAAGACCAAGTATCAATGCCGAACTCGATAAGCTAAGCAGCGGAAGGAGGATAGACTCTCGAAACAAAACAGGTATAACACCGACAATCAGAGCACTGATACTAACCCAGGACACAGCATTCAAAAAACGAGCCGTACGTGTTTTGTCCTCATCACCTTCAAAGACAGGGGGTGCCAAAAATCGTTTAAGTCTCTCCCACATACTTGTGTCCTTTCTCACTCACCATCTGCTTCTTCCGGCGTGCCCAAGCGCACAACCAGACGCTCCAGTTGTAGGGCTTGACGGATTTCTTCGGCTGCCGTCTTGAGCACGGCTTCCATATTCAATGTCTCACGAATACGTCCGGTCACCTGTCCCACCATCTGCTCTCGCACCGCGCGACGCCGCGTATCCTGGTAGAGCCGTGCACTTTCCAAGGCCAACCCTAACTGTTCGGTCAACGTTTCTATTAGCGCGTTCTCTTCTTCCGTCCAAGTCTTGCCCGGTGATTTTTTACGCAGATTCACCACACCGAGTACCTGGTCACGCACCTTAAGCGGAACAGCTAACATTGATTCGGCCTCGGATTGTTCAACGACCCGTTGCCCAGACTGTAAGGCCCTGACCATCTCCGGCTGCCAGGCATCTTCTGCTGAGGTTACTTCTTGCTGCGTGTAACGATAGCCTATCCCCTGTTCTGAACGCAAGAGTTGGGTCCAAGCCTGCTGTGAAAGTTCGCCATACGCCCGGCGTGACTGTTCCAGCGCGGACTCACTTTCTGCAAACAAGCGCGCATTGTCCAAGGCCACCGCTACCTGATCCGCCATCACCTGGAGCACAGCTAAGACAGTTTCATCAAACACATTTGGACGATCGCTTTGCAGCGACAACGCGCCGATCACCTGCCCGCGCGAGCGCAGCGGTAGCGCAACTTCCGAGCGTGTATCCGGCAGTTCCGGTGAAACAAACCGCACCTCATCCCTATCAGCTTCTTGAGCAATACGCGGTCGATCATTGGCGATACACCAGGCGATCATCGAAGATTGACCCTCAAGCGGGAGTTGATACCCACGCGCTAAACGTGCCCGTCCAGCCTCACCAGTGCCAGCACGCAACACGGCCTGCTCAGCACTTTGATCCACTGTAAACAGAGCTACATAGTATAATTCGAATCGTTCGCGGATCACCGTCACAACTTGTTGCGCAAGCTGTTCCGCATCGAGGATCGAGGCAGCTGCGCGTCCGACTTCGGCAGAGGCAGCCAGGTAACGCGAGCGCTCTTCCAGGTCGGCCGTGCGGCTTGCGACACGGTCTTCCAGACCGCCGATCAAGTCGCGCAACTGCGCCGTCATACTGTTGAACGCACGGGCTAGCGTACCCAGCTCGTCTTCACTTTCCACGGGCGCTTCTCGGGTCAGGTCACCGGCCGTGATCGCCGTCACCGTCGAGGTCAACGTATTCACCGGCTGGAAAGCCTGGCGCATCGCAAAAGCGACGAAAACCCCCATCAACGCTGCCCCTAACACGACCGTAACCGTAGAAATATTCTGGAATCCTTGCAGAGCAGCGCGCACCTCGGATTCTTGCTGCTGCACCACAATGCCCCATCCCTGGCCGACATCACCCTCTAAAACATCCAGGTACGCCCGCCAGCGGATACCTTGTTCATCCATAAAGGTGACGGATGATCCTATGCGACCCTGGCGTAGCAACTGTACCGCAGGATAGTCGGACAGGTCACGGAGTTCACTACTATAAGCCGGGTCCGGGTGCGCAATCACACGATTATCCGGCGCGATAACGTAAGCCAACCCCGTCTGACCGACCCGGCTGGCTTGCACCTGAGCAGAGATTGCATCCAATTCGGCTACGATGGAGGCGACGCCCACAATATCACCACTCGAATTCCGGATTGGCGTCGCCAGGTTCAGAGCCGGACGCCCTGTAGTACGGCTGACCAATGGCTGCATCGTGACGGGTGCACCGGAACGCGCTCCTTGGAACCAGGCACGGTCGCTATAGTCCTGAAGTGCACCACCATCATTGCGAGCGACATTCATACCGTTGAGATCGGTCGTTTGAACCAAAAAGAGGTAGTCATAAACACGGTCTGTTTCGACCAGGATCGGTTTTTGTAACGCAGGATCCATACTCACAATGTCCGGCTGGGCAGCCAGTTGCTGCACCACCAATATGTTCTGGTTTAGCCATATGTCTACCTTGCCCTTGAGCGAGACATTGGCCAGACGAAGCTGTTCGTTGGCATCTTGATTCAATTGACGGGCAGCTTGATTCGTCAATAAGAAAGCTACCGCAACGAGCAACGGTACGGCAATCGCCAGCACCAGTGACACCAATCGCAGTTGCAGACGCCCCCGCTGCAAACGTCGTTCGGAAACCATCTGTTGGAAGGCTGCATAACCATAGGCCACTGCATACACAGTGCTGGCGACCTGTATAACAAGGACTCTGGAAATGCCACCCAGGCCGAACTGGACCGCAGAGGCGACAAGCTGGGAAATAAAAAGCAGCCAGGCCAGCCGGCGCGTCTCCGGCGAAACATGCTTATCACGCCAGGCAATAAGGAATGCGATCAGGAGGGAAACTAGAGATAAGATAGCGTAGCTTATAATGCGGATGGGCACAGCCAAGCTGCCAGTGGCATAGTCGGCCAATTGTACAAAACCGCCGGTATAATTTACATCTAGACCCATGTACCAGAGCTGTGTCCCCAGATTGACATCCAGAATGGTCAACACACCTGGCAAAAAGAGCAAGGCGTACAACGGCCACCACACCCAGCGCCACCGTCGGCGCAGCCATTCGGGTTTAAGCAAGACAACAGTGAGTAGTAACAGGATCACCTGGAATGGCGTTGTGGTTGCCCCCAATCCGTAGGTTAGCGGTGTAGCGCTTTCACGGGTCACAACAGACGCATCCAGAATCAAGCCGGTAAACAAGTTATTTAACGCGAAGATGAAAAACAACAGGCTCAGATGACGGTTGGATGTGTTCCAGAAGTTGAGTGCCAGCACGTACAGGGCAAGAACAAAACCGATCAGAGACAAAACAAAACTTGAAATTTGGAGTATCGAAGCCAGGCTCATGGACGCACCTCCTCGGACGGCGTTGCATTCGCACCGGGGATGTCAGTCCCTGTTCCCAGCCGCACTTCTACCACATCAACGTCCAACGCTAACCCCATCTCACGGACCGCTGTTTGCAACACAGCATTCAAATCCAGAGTTTCACGTATGCGTCCTGTCACCTCACCCACCAATTGCTCGCGCGCTGCGCGACGTCGGGTATCCTGGTAGAGGCGCGCGCTTTCCAGCGCGGCTCCTAACTGATCGGCCAGCGTCTCAATCAGCAGGCGTTCTTCATCGGTCCACGTCTCGGCCGATGACGGTTTCCGCAAGTCCAGAACACCGATCACCTGGTCGCGCACTCGGAGCGGGACGGACAACACGGCTTCCTTGGCATTGACCTCGACCACGCGCTGGCCGGTCTGCACAGCGCGAACCATCTCGGGCGGCCACTCGTCTTCCACTTGCGTCACATCGCGCTCAGCAAAGCGATAGCCCATCTCCTGGTTGGATGCGAGCAATTTCAACCAGTCACCGCGCGTCAGTTCGCGATAGGTTTGGCGTGTCTCTTCAAGAACTGCCTCGTTCGATTCGAACAACCGCGCGTTGTCCAGCGCAACGGACACTTGATCAGCCATCGTCTGCAGCGCAGCCATCGCAACCTCGTCAAACGCATCTACCCGATCGCTCTGCACGGTTAGCGCGCCGATCACCTGACCGCGCGTCCGCAAGGGCAGCGCTGCTTCAGAGCGGGTATTGGGCAACTCCGCCATGCTCAAGCGCACCTCATCGGCCTCTGCCTGCGAGGCCACACGTGCCTTCGCATTGGCAATGCTCCAGCCGACCATACCCTCTCCAACCGCAATGCGGTGACCGCGCGCGCGCATCGCCTCCCCGGCCTGGCCGGTGCCGGCTTGCAAAACGGCCCACTCGCCATACTCATCCACCTGGAACAGACCAACATAGTACAGACCAAAGCGTTCGCGGATCAGTTCGACCACCGTGCGAATCAACCGATCGGGATCGAGAATCGAGCTGACCGAGCGACTCACCTGGGCAGCAGCGCTCAAGTAAAGCGAACGCCGCTCCAGATCCGCCGTGCGTTCGGCCACACGGCGCTCGAGCGTCGTGCGGATATCGGTCAACTCCCGGTTCGCCTCCTGAAGCTCGGCCAGGCGCGCCCGCTCAAGGCCGTTGCGAAACGCCGTGATCACGATCAAAAGGCCGCCGATACTCAAAAAGATGCCGGCATCACGACCAGCGCTCGACATAGCCATGCCAGACGTAAACAGAGGCAACAATCCCGTCAGCACGATATTTCCAAGCACCAGGACAACCAGGCCACCGAACGGCAGCAGGCCGCTGCCGATCACCAGAGCAGCAGGAATGGCTGAGTAGAGCGAGATCGACGGATCCTGAGAGCCAACCAGAACTAGGCTATATGAAAAAAGCGACAAGGACACCGGCAAGAGCACCGCGCCTACCGCATAAAGCTTAGTGCGGCCCAAGCTGTAAGCGATAACACACGCGACGAACAATCCTGCAAATAGAACAATCGACAACTCGGCCCCAGAGACACCGAATGCAGCAAAAAGGCCAGCCAAGTTGGTCGCTGTAACCGCAAACGCTAGGCCCATGGTCAACTGTGCACGCCGTCGCTCGCCGATATCGGTGACGGTCGGATGCGGTGTGATAATTCGGGCCCATAGACGGGCCAGGAACCCTATCCTTGGCTGAGTTTCGTCCTGCTGCGGACCGCGCTCGTCTCCCCAATCTTGTGATCGCATCATAAGCGTCTCCTGATTGCCGCCTTTACTCTGGCACAGGGCCAGTACCGAGTCGCACCTGCACCTTACTCCCAGGCAGCGCCTCGCCCAACTCGCGCACCGCAGTGCGCAAAATCGCATTCATATCCAGGGTTTCACGTATGCGCGACGTAACCTCGCCGACCAACCGTTCCTGCGCCGCGCTGCGTTGGGTCTCGTCCAACAAGCGCAACGACT
>JBJYXQ010000089.1:0-1802 GCA_046260035.1 Anaerolineae bacterium | reverse complement strand
CGAAAACGAAAAAACACTCTCTATCCCGCGCCTTTAGGCGCAATTGCTACGCAAAGCTGATGGCTGACTGCTGATAGCTGATCGCTATGTGAATTTCAGCCGCATCAGGTAGTTTGCGGATTGGATTTCCATCTGCGCTGCGCGCAACGCCACACTGCAATAAGGATTTTCGTAGTGTAAGGTGTTCATGAGTGGCTCCGGTTGGTTATCGCGTAGTAGTGGGCCTTCCCAACCAAAAGCCAGCGTTTCGTTGCGCAGTGTTGTCAGGGTCGCCGCCAACTTGTCGAACCTCACCGGCAGCGCGAGCACGCTTTCCTGGAATGCTTCGAACTCCCCGTCCAGTGCAGCGCGTCCCATGTGACACAGCCAGACGTTGTACTGCCCGGGCGAGCGCAACTCGCGGTAGGCACCGGGTCCTTGCGTCATCAATGTGAATCCCTGGGCTGCGGTGAGCGCCAGATAGCCTTCATCCTTGCGGGCGAAAGCCCAGGAGCGCCCTTGCACATCCTCGCGCACACAGTAAGCGTCAAAGGCGGACACGGGGAAGTAAGCGTGGGTGTAACCCATCCAGTCGTCGTCCGGCAGACAGTACACGGCGACAAGCACATCTTTCCATTGTGCTACACGGGGCAGGACACCGTTGCCGCGCCAAAAGCCGGGCACGTGGGCTTCGGTTGCGCCGCTGCGCGCGGGATGGTTCGTGAAAACGATAGCCCCTGGCCCCATCGTAGCCTGCCAGATGTGCTCGTATGTCCCCGGTGTGCCGGGACGGTAGTCCAGCGCCGCGCCGAGCAGATAGTCCGGCGTCCGGTAGGTGACTTTGCTGACGCTGCGTTCCTCCTGATCATCCTCACCGGCGGTCAAGATGTGTCGTTCACGGTTCAACAGTTCATCCGGGGCCGCCACCGCGATTTCCTCGAATAGCGGCGGTAGCTCGTAGTCTTCCATGCACGCCAGGCTGACAGGGCCGGCAAGGTATTGGTTGAGGATCCCCATACCCCACAGCATCCGTGTCACGCCGCCTGTGGGCGATAGCCAACCGCCCAGGACATTCGCGGCGTCTGCGTATCCCTGCGTCGCGCCGAGGATCCCGTGGAAGCTGTTGAGAGCGATGGTGAACAATAACTTGTCCATCACGACGGTCGTCATTTCCCAGAGGGCTTCGTTTTCGACCAGGTCCATCAGATGCGCCAACGCCGTCAGATTCGCATTGAAGGCCGATCCTGAATCCCACTCGGCAAAACCGCCCGCTGCCCGCGCGCGTAGCCAGGCCATCACCCGTCGTTTGCCTTGAGCGACGTGCCATTCGCCAGTCTGCTCACTGCACTTGAACTTCCGTTTAGGGTACAACTGCCCGGCCAGGATCTCGCACGTGTGGAGGAGGATCTGTTCGCTCTCCGAGACTGCGTCCAGGTGTTGGTCGTAAGCGAAATTGAGGAGGCAGCTTCTGATCGGGGCCTGGAGTGTTTTGGGGAACGCATCGGCGTCGCCCCAGCGGTAGCTTATTCCCAGCAGACCTAGCAGGTGCAGGGCGCTACCCGCTGCGCGGTGGTTGATGCGCTCGATGTAGTGCAAGAGTACGCGTGGCTCGACGACGTCCCACATGCCCAAGGCCATTCTCGCCATCTCGCTAAAGACGTTGTTTTCACAGCGAGCTGCGTGTTGCAAGGCGTCCATACGACGTTTGGCGTAGGTACCCTCCGGCGTCTCATCGTAACGCGCCAGCCCCATGCCCCAAAGGGAGAACTTGCGGCGCATGCGGATATTATCCTCGTAGTATTGTTTGGTAGGCGGCATCATGA
>JBJYXQ010000088.1:0-4293 GCA_046260035.1 Anaerolineae bacterium | reverse complement strand
ACGCTGCCAGGACGGTGCAGCTTGGCCTCGACGATGTTATCCGGCGTGCCACCGGTGTTGCCGATTTTGAACGCACCGGCTGCCAGCCCACCGACCGTCGCCGGGCCGATGATGACTTTATCCAACTGCCGTGCCTTGGCGGCCATAGTCCGCGATTGGCGCTCCGGCACGCCCTCGGCGATGACGGCGACGGTGCGAATACTGGGCAAGGAGAGCGCCTCCATTGTCGAAGCGAAGGCCGAACGGAAGCTGGCGAAGTTGATCATAACATCCGCTTCCGGGTGTGCGGCAGCAGCTTCGGCAAGCGTGGTATAGATGGGGATCATCACCTCGCTGCTACCGAAAAACGGGCGATGAAAACCGGCCGACCCTGTCGGATTGACAATGGCGACCACCGATGGCGTTGGGCGACGGCAGAGGTGATCGAAGTCCAACATACGCTGGATAGCCGCGGTCTGCATCCCAAAAACAATGGCCGTCGTCGAACGATCAAAGAGTAGATATTTCGGTTTGCTCATCGTTCTACCTCCCTTGTTCCTGGTGATCGTCTGCGATCAAAGCCATTTTAACGATGCGCGTCATGTGCGTCTCCGGGCCATACACTTCGATGGGCACAGCGAGTTCATCACCCAATTTGCGCATCAGTGCCAGCCCCTCCTGATAGTTTGGACCACCGCGACGCACGTAGATGCGGACATCGTTCTCTTGCAATCGTTCTTTGTATTCCCGCAACGCGTCCACGATGCCGGTGAAGGTCTTGGCGACATCGGTGAAGTTGGCAATGCCGCCGCCGATGAGGAGGAATTTAGGCCGGCCTTGCGGGTCGGGACGGCGCGTCATCAGGTCAAGCAGCGTGCGCGCATACTCGCGGGTTTCGTCGGTGGTGGGATTCCCGGAATATTCGCCGTAGCAGGCCAATTCCTCGGCAAAGCCCAGGTCGGTGACGGTGTCCGCGTAGATGACGCTGGCCCCACCACCGGCGATCATCGGCCAGACACGACCCTGCGGATTGAGCACCGTCAGCTTGAGACTGGAACCGCCCTTTTCGTCGAGGCTGCGGATGTAGGCCTCCTCCAGCGTGAAGTGCATCCCAAAGGCCGGCGGGAAGGGCAGATCGCCCCACTTGCGCCCGGCCTCGAAGGCCGCCGTATCATCCACCTGCCCGACGAAATCGAGAGGGATCACGGTGTTGCGGACGAGGGCAAAGGGGTTGATTTCCAGGTACGTGAAGGCCAGATCGACGAAGAACTGGTAGAGCGCTATGATGAACGCCACAGCCGCGTCCTTGCCCTCGAAATCGGGCAACTGCCCGGCAACATCCACGTCATCAATGCTGCTAAGTATGGGCACGGCAATCTGTATCACCGAATCCCAGTTTTCTTCGATATCAATGCCGCCCTGCGTGGAAAAATAGATGACATCCTGCTCGCGCTCGGTGCGGATGGCGATGAACATCTCTTCTTGTTGATCGTGAGGGGCAAAAGGCTCGATCATAAAGACCGAAAGTTTATCTGTTGTCGCCTTGCTTGCAAGGTCCCCAACGGTCACTTCTTTGTACATCCGCTCGGCAATCCACGCCTTCGCACCGGCCAGGTTGAGGTCCAATCCTAACAGGCCATGCTTGCCGCGCTTGCCGAACAGTTGATCCGGTTTGGCGACCAGTCGATCAGTAAGCAGCCATGGATGTTCGGTTGCCAGGCGGTCCCAGTCCGTATCAGCCTCCACCAGGACGATTTTGCCAGGATAGCTGAACCCGGGAAGATAATCGGGAAGATAGCGCGCCAAAAGGCGCTTCGCATCGTATTCTCGTATTGCTCGTCGTGCCATAGTTACCTCGTTTCGTAAAAGAAATGGTAGATGAGATTTACTAAACGTCAGCAGATTTAGCAGATCAAGCAGATTTTTGTTAGTTTACAGCATAAATCTGCTAAATCCGCTTAATCTGCTGACAGAAAACATCACATCCGTCAAGCCATTTTCGCGTCGAGTTTAGCACGGACGGCGTGAATGAAGCCCTCGGTGGTGAGGTAGTGATCGGCGGGGGGATCGCAGAGCCGGGTGAGGTCTTTGGTCATCTCGCCACCTTCAATCGTCTCGATGACGGCGGCCTCTAGCTTCTTGGCGAAGTCCACCACATCCGGTGTCCCATCCAGCTCACCGCGTCGCGCCAGGCCACCCGTCCAGGCGAAGATGGAGGCCGTGGAGTTTGTGGAAGTCTTCTCACCGCGCTGGTGCGCGTAATAGTGACGCTGCACCGTACCGTGCGCTGCCTCGAATTCCATAATGCCGTCCGGGTTCACCAACACCGACGTCATCAGCGCCAGGCTGCCAAAACCGGTCGCCAGCATATCGCTCATCACGTCGCCATCGTAGTTCATACACGCCCACAAGAAACCGCCCTCGTGACGGATCACACGCGCGACAGCGTCGTCGATTAGCGTGTAGAAGTATTCGATGCCCGCCGCTTCCATCTCAGCCTTATGCGCGTCGACTTCCTGTTGGAACACGTCACGGAAGAAGGCATGATAAGTCTTGGAAATGGTATCTTTGGTGGAAAACCACAGTGGCATCTTCTGGTTGATGGCATATTGGATGCACGCGCGCGCAAAGCTGCGGACGGATTTTTCGGTGTTGTGGATACCCTGGATGACGCCCGGCCCCTTGAAATCGTGGATGGTGAGGTGCACCGGTGTGCCGCCATCTGCCGGGGTGAAGACCAACTCCGCCTTGCCCGGTCCCGGAACTTTGTATTCCAGGTTGCGGTACACATCGCCGTAGGCGTGACGCCCGATGATGATGGGCTTTTGCCAGGTGCGCACCATTGGATGGATGTTGTCAAGGATGATCGGCGCGCGGAAGACCGTGCCATCAAGAATGCCACGGATCGTGCCGTTGGGACTGGGCCACGCCTTTTTGAGGTCGTACTCCACCACGCGATCCTGGTTAGGGGTGATCGTCGCGCACTTGACCGCGACGCCGTATTCGGCAGTGGCCTCCGCGGCGTCGAACGTCACCTGGTCGTCCGTATCGTCGCGATGTTTCAGACCGAGGTCGAAGTAGATGGTCTGTAGATCCAGATACGGCATCAGCAGCTCATCCTTGATCATCTGCCAGATGATGCGCGTCATTTCGTCGCCGTCCATTTCGACGAGTGGCGTTTTGACGTGTATTTTCTTCATATCGATTCTCCTTGTTTGATGAAATTTACTCACTGACCATATTCAGCAATCCGCCCGCCAGCAGCATCTTCACCTGCCGCTGCGAGAGATTTGCCTTCACCGAGATTTCCACACCTTGTGTATGGTTTTCCACAGAAACAAGGGGGTTATCCACAGAAATTTCCCGAATATTGGGGATAACGAGTTCATCGCCCGATTGGATGCGATCGTAATCCGCCGGATCAACAAACGTGAGCGGCACGATACCAAAGTTGATGAGGTTGGCAATGTGAATGCGCTCGAAACTCTTGGCGATGACGGCCTTGACGCCCAAATACATCGGGCACAGCGCGGCATGCTCGCGGCTGGAGCCTTGCCCGTAGCTCTCCCCAGCGACGATAATATTGTGAATACCTGCATCACGGTTGGCCGCCGCCCGTTCCGCAAAGGTCGGATCCACCGGCGAGAAAACGTAGGTGGCGTATTTCGGCACGTTGGAGCGATACTTGAGCAGCGGTCCGGCAGGCATAATGTGATCGGTCGTGATCTTATCACCAACTTTGATCGTGACCTGGCCCTTGATCTCAGCAGGCAGCGGTTCATTTTTAGGCGGATCGCCGATGTTGGGGCCGCGATAGACTTCGACATCTTCCGGATGCTCCACCGAGAAAACAAACATACTATCGTCGATGAAGAAACGGTCGGGCATCGTCACTTGAGGATAATCCAGGCCCAAATCGCGGGGATCGGTGAAAATGCCGGTGATGACGGCAGCCGCCGCGGTCTCCGGGCTGACGAGGTACACCTGCGCGTCCTTCGTCCCGCTGCGGCCCTCGAAGTTGCGGTTGTTCGTGCGCAGGCTCACCGCCCCACTCTGCGGACTCTGGCTGTTGCCGATGCAGAAGCCGCACGCGCTCTCCATAACCCGCGCGCCCACGTCGAGCAAATCGGCCAGTGCGCCCTCGCGGGCGAGCATCTGCAACACCTGGCGCGATCCCGGCGCGACGGCGAAACTCACGTTTGGATGCACGTGATGGCCTTTGAGGATGCGCGCCACCCGCACCATATCCACGTAGGAGGAATTGGTGCAGGAGCCGATCTCCACCTGCGTGACCGGCATCCCCGCCACCTGGCG
>JBJYXQ010000087.1:0-2008 GCA_046260035.1 Anaerolineae bacterium | reverse complement strand
GTGCGTGCGGAAGTGGCTCATCGGTTCGATGACGATGCTGACGCCGTATCGTGCGCCGTAGTCTGCCAAGGCGTGCAAGCCCTCGGCGGTGCGCGGGAATTCGTCGGCGGGCGGGATCCGGCGTTGAATGATGCCCGGATGCCCGTAGAGCGCGCCCGTGTAGGCGACCGCCCCGAGTTCCGCGGCGATGTCCACCTGGCGCTTATGCCACACCAGGCCCCGGGCCCGGTCTGCCGGATCGTCGGCGGAAAGGTCGCAATTCACCGGCCAGAATCCACCCGGACTGAGGGTGAGTGTCAGCCCAAGGCTTTCGGCGCGCTGACGGCTCAGGCGTGGCGTGTAGCTCACGTCGTCCCCAACGACCAGCTCGAAGACATCCAGCCCGGTTGCTTTGGCCGTGTCCAGAATGGGCAGGTGATCGTCCGACCAGCCGTCGGTGAACAGGTAACAGTGTGCGCCGTATTGAATGGGCAAATCGCGCCTCCTGTGAAAATAGCTACTTTACTGTCATTCCGAGCGAGCGAAGCGAGTCGAGGAATCTCGTTGTTGAGAAACGAGACCCCCGCTTCGCTTGGGGTGACACGTTGCAAAAGGTTTTCGTCGACTTCAACGCTTAAGGCGGATCACAATCCGCCGCAAGCATTTTCGTTGTCGGATGAGAAATTCATGGGGTCTCAGGGCGTTCGTGTGTTTCCCGAAGCGAATATAGGCCAACGCTGACAATGACACCAAGTATGATGAGTTGCCAAATCATGCCAGTGCGATTGTGAAAACCAATAACGCGCGCTGCGATTGGTGAACACGTGGCTGCATCCGTGAAGCCGGCGAGCGCTAAGCGGTGGATGTCGGTGTTATCCACTACTTGCGTGGTCATTTCGGCGTTGACACCCCAGGCATAGACGGGAACGGGCGTGTCGGTGTGTCCGGTCGTTGCCCACGTGACGGTGGGGAAGTTCCCCGCGCCGTTGTTGGCGATGACGTCCAGCCCGCCGGTTTCGTGGTCCGCTGTGACGATGATGAGCGTGTCGGTGCGTGCGGCAGCCCACGTATAGGCGACTTCGATGGCGTGATCGAATTCGAGCGTCTCGAAGACGTTGCGCGCGATGTCGTTGGCATGCCCGGCGTGGTCGATGCGCCCACCTTCGACCATCAGGAAGAAGCCATATGGGGCATTCTTCAGGAGCGTTAGTGCCGTTGTGACCATTTCCGAAAGATGCGGCAAGGTGTTGTAACCAGGATCTGTGCCAACAAAATAATCGTATTCGTAGGGCAGATGCGTGATACCGAACTGCCCGGAGGCCCATGTGGTCGTGCTGGGGGTGAGTTCCTGCATCGTCGCACGATCGGTGACGACAGTGTATCCGGCAGCAGCGGCATTGGTCGGATTCAGCCCATTGTCCCCGCCGCCGAACAGCACATCAGGTCTGGTTTGTGTGAAATAATCGCCCGCGATGGCGTTGTAATTGTTGCGCGAGAGTTCGTGCGCGCCGAATCCGGCGGGTGTGGCGTGGGTTGCATAGGTTGTCGTGACCAGACCTGCTCGCTTGCAATACGCGTGGAAGCGTTCGAGCATGGTCTCGAGTTCGCTCTCGTCGCCGGGCCAGGCGATGGAGATCACCCCGTTGGCGACCTTGTATCCTGTCGCCATGGCCGTAGCTGCTGCTGCCGAGTCGGTGATGGCGCTGTCGGCCGAATAAGTCGTCATTGTGGAGGTGTAGGGGAACGATTCCATCACGAGCGTTCCTGCACTGCCGTTTTGGTACATCCCGGCGGCGCGAACCTGCTCCGGCCCCATCCCGTCGCCGATGAAGAGGATGACGTTGCGCGGCGCAACGGTAGATGTAATGACGGTGCTATGCGCCGGAATAATCGCGCGTGCGTCAATGGTTTGCGGCAGTACTGCGTTTAGTGCAATGCCGATCACGGCAAGTGTGATGATGAGAATCGCACTCACTTTTTCTTTGCCGTTCATTGGTCTATCCTTTCTGTGAATCAATGTTGCTTCACT
>JBJYXQ010000086.1:6005-8245 GCA_046260035.1 Anaerolineae bacterium | reverse complement strand
CGCGGGCGTGAGCAGATAAGCGGCTACCGCCAAGAGTAGCGTTATACCCCCGATCGCGACGACCAAAATTGCACCGATGAGGTTGAGCGCGAGGAACACGCCGAGCCATCGCCATCCAGCCTGCGCGAACGCACGCCACGAAAGGGCTTGTGTGGCAGCGTATTCGGCCAGCGTCCCGCCTTCCAGCCATGTCCAGATCAGCCGGACGAGGATCCACACAGGCAAAGCCAGTAGCATCGGTATGCCGAAGGGAACACTCCCACCGTCAATTTCCAACATGCTGAAGTCGAGTATCCAGTCGAGCGAGCGCGTTTCGAGCAGCCGCGCGAAGGCCGGATAGCGCGTGAGTGGCAGCAGTGCCATCGCCGTAAGGAGCGCCAGACCCAGCGCGGGGAGTGTTGTTACCAAGTAGCTGAGTACCCACGCGCGGGGACGCTGCACGGCGCGCCGCAGGTAGGTGCCCAGCGGTGTTGGCGTCGTTATATCCGTGTTTATGTCTACCATACAGCACCTCCCCACAAGAAGTCCTGCCAGAAGCGCAGTCCCCTTGCAACGATGCCTAATCCCGTTGCGCGATCGGATCTGTGGCGCAGCCGATTGTTGGCGAGATCCTGGTCGAGCACGATGGCACCGTCAGGGTCGATTTCGACCATGCGCGGCGCGTCGTCGATGGTGAGCGTGGGGTGATCGCAGGGCCAGGTGATGATCTCCGGCGTCCACTGTCTGGCGCTTGTAACCCGGACCGTAGTGGGGATGCAGAGAGTGCCCTCGCGTTCCAATGTCGCCTCTTCGTCGATAGCGACCACGCGTGCGTCCAGCGTGCCGTCGCCATAGACCAATTGCTCGAAGAACCACGTTGTCACTTCCGCGCCAAGCGTCTCTTCCATCACAGCGCGCACGTCCTCTGCGCGGGGGTGGGCGAAGGCGTAGCGGTCGAAGTACGTGCTCAGGAAGTCCAGCATGGCCGTCTCACCGACGGTGCGTTCGACGGTGGTGAGGGCCAGGGTGGGCTTGGAATACGTCGCAATCCCATACTGCATCGAGCCGAAGTCCCAGGCAGCGCCGGCCATCGGTGTGTCGGGGAACATCGCGTATTGCATCCGGTGCATTGCCAGATACGAGAAGTCCCATCCTGCACAATCGAAGATCGCGCCATCGTAAAGCGCGTTCATCGCGCGTACTGTGGTGTAGTCGGTGAACCCTTCATCCAACCAGGGTTCTTCAGCTTCGTTGGTGGCGACGACCGATTGAAACCACTGGTGACCCAGTTCGTGAACAGTCTCCACTTCGATCATGCGCAGGCACGCTGGCATGACGCCACCCATTGCACCTACTGTAAACAACGTCGGGTACTCCATTCCACCCGCCCCACCTGCATCCGGCGGCACGATGACGACGGTAAGCTGTGGGTAGAGGCCTTTGCCGTAGGTGCCGAACCAGGTATTGTAGAGTGAGAATGCACCTGTCGTGGCTTTGAGCGCACGACGGGCCATCGTGTGCTGGCGCGGGTAATACACCACGCGCACAGTAGTGGCCTCAACCTCGCGCGTCATCTCGCGGAACTCGGGTGAAGCAGTCCAGGAAAAGTCGATGACGTGCTCCGCGGCAAAGGTGTGCGTCGCTGTGCCATCCGCGTTGGTGACAACGCTTGGAGCGCTGGTGCCGGTCGCGGCGACGATCCAGCCTTGCGGCAGTGTGAGCGCCACGTCATACTGGCCAAAGTCGGCGTAGAACTCGCTGTTGGCGTGGAAGGGATAGGCGTTCCACGCCCCCGCGTCCCCCGCGGTCTTTTGCCAAACACCGAATTTGGGAAACCATTGTCCGCCAAAGATGAAGTTGCCGCCATCGGCCCAACCCGTGCGGGCGAAGACTTTGGGGAACTGCGCGGTGAACGCAATGTCCACGCTGATGCTCTCACCGGGCGCGACCGGCTGAGGCAGCGTGACTTCAACGAGCGTTTCGTCATCGTCGAGGGCTTTTACGGTGAGCGCTGTGCCATCGGCGAGTGCGAGCTGGTCGATGCGAATCCAGCCGGGCGCATTGGGGTCGAAGCCGTAACCACGCATGCCCATGTCAGATTCGCGCATCCACAGCGTCTCCGCGCTGCGGAAAGCGTTGAGGTAAAGGTGGAAGACCAGATTGGAGATAGGATCGGCAGTGCGGTTGTGGTACACGGCGGTCTGCTGCCCGGTGAGGGTGTGCGTCTCCGGGTCGTAGGTGGCGGTGATGTCGTAGGAGGC
>JBJYXQ010000086.1:3418-5905 GCA_046260035.1 Anaerolineae bacterium | reverse complement strand
TTGAGTGCCTCGATGCTTTCCGCGAGGGCGCAGGTCTCAAAGATAGAAAGCGCATCGAGTAAGCCGGGGACGGGCGGCCGGTAGGTATCCTGCTCCACGGCACTGATAACGGACTCGAAATGTTCCGGCGAGATGCCCATGCGTTCGGCGAAGACCTGTGCCGTCTCTACTGCGTCAGGATCGGCCAACTGGTTTGCTACCCAGTCACGCCAGCGGCAGAGCGCTTCGGGTGGGACGAACGGGAGCCAGTGACCGGGTTGGACACTGCGGAGAATCGGTACTACGTCGGGCCAGAGGCGCAGCGCGGCTTCAGCCTGGCGGTCCACGAGCACGCGGAGGGCGTTGTGGTGGACGTTGCGGGTCAAGCGGTCGGGCCACAGATCCGATTCCAGGTAGAACGGCCGGAAAACATCCCGTAGCCAGCATTCATCCCAGGCCAGGTGGACGACATAGCCACTGATGAAGGCGGCGTGCGCGGGCTGCAGACGGGTGGGATCTGCCAGCTCGGGATACGTCGCCAGCAGTGTCTCGTGGGCGCGCAGGGAATTGTCTCCGTGGACGTGGTAAAAGTGCGTGTCAAAGCGCGGCTGTCCCGTGAGTGACTGCACGTCGACGGCGATGTTCCCTAGGAGAAACACGCCCAGGTGCGTGAGCATGGCCTGCCGGATAGCTTCGAGTAGGCCGGCATTTGTGAGCACGTCACGTGCGTAGACCAGATGTTGGAATGGCGTTGGCATAATGATGCATTCTACCGTGAACGAAGCAGGAAGCAATGTTTTGTTCAGATTGCCTTGTTACTTTTATGGCAGCGTGGTATAATTAAATTGTGCGAGCCCACTGATGCCTGACCACTGCACTTCTTACCCGATGAGCAAGAGAGCAGGTGTCAAAGACTTGGGTACCGGTTTATCCGGGTTAGGGAGGGAATCATGGAACAAGAGACTTCACAGACCCACCAAGAGTCTACAGCAGAAACCCAGACTACGAAAGTTGCGGTGGAAGAAGCACTCCCCACCGGCGAGCAAGTTAGCAAACGTACACAGGCTATGATCATCGGTGGCGCGGTGCTTTTCGTGGCTCTCCTCGTCGCCGCGATTGTGTTGATGGCGATGAATGAGAAGGCCACCCAGGTGATTCGTGACATCGCTATTGTTTTCGTCGCCGTGGAGACGTTCTTGATCGGGCTGGCGATGCTGCTGTTGATTTTCCAGATTCAGACGTTGATTCAGGTACTGCGAGACGAGGTGCAGCCCTTGCTCCGTTCTGTCAACGACACTGCATCGACAGTCCGTGGTACCACGGCTTTTGTCAGCCAGAATGTTGTTTCGCCCTTTATCAAGTTGGCCGGGTTTACCGCCGCGGTGCAACGGGTGACGAATGATCTCATCCACATCGTGGGGGCAGCGCGGCCGCGTTCAGATTCACCCCAAAAACCAATAGGAGGTAATGAAGATGTCAAACCAGGAAAGTGATTTCGGTTCATTCTTGATCGGTTTCTTTGTCGGTGCGCTGCTCGGTGCAGCGGCCGGGATGCTCTTTGCTCCACAATCTGGTGAGGAGACGCGCGAGCAGATCCACCAGAAGAGCCTGGAACTGAGCGAGCAAGCCACGCATAAAGCAGAGGAAGCGCGCGAAAAGGCTGAGAATCTGCTCACCGAGGCCCGCCAGAAGTTCGATGAGGCTACCAAGGAATTGCAAACGCGCGCCAAAGAACTCCAGGAGCAGGCCAAGACATTGGTCGAGGAGAAGCAGTCCCAGCTCAAAGAGATGACGCACAAAGAGGAGCTGGAGGCGGCTGCGGAACCCATCGTTGTTGAGGAACCTGCAGTTGTCGAAGAACCTGTTGCTGAGGAACCCGCTGCTGCATAAATCTGATCGTCAGGCGAGCGCCCCCACCTCAGCGTGGGGGCGTTTTGATGTGTGGGTGGTGGAGGCGGACGCTTGCCAAAATCAAGGGTTGTGGTAGGATAAGCGTCGCGCCAAAATGGCCCGCTAGCTCAATTGGCAGAGCAGTTGACTCTTAATCAATTGGTTACAGGTTCGAGTCCTGTGCGGGTCACAAAGTATCCGAATTTTTGGGGAAAATCTGTACACTTGTTAAAGAGCGTTGGATATGGGGGTTGCGTAAGGTGGAAAGCCGCGCGCGTCCCCTTCTTTATTGAGGAGCACATTAAGCGGGGTGGAACTGTCCACCCCGTTTTGCTTTCTCGATGAGGAGAATCTGCTTGCTGCTAGCGATGTTTTAGCGGCGTATATTTCAACGAGGATGCAACGCACTTGAAGAAGGCTTATAGTGCGCTGCATAATGCGCCGCATCTTCGGCATTCAATGCGGCTAAGATAGCATCTAAATCCAACGTCGCGCCACGGGTTAGGGCTGCCTCAAGTTCGACTTTGGGGAGCGCCGGGCGCAGTAATTCCAGAATGGCGGGGATGAATTGGGCGATTTCGGCATTGTAGTCTGGATGATTCTGTACCAGCCCCAACA
>JBJYXQ010000086.1:0-3318 GCA_046260035.1 Anaerolineae bacterium | reverse complement strand
TGGCCGTCGGATAGTCGCTGACCTGGCGATAGGCGTAGCCCAATTGCGCGTGCAGCGTCCCACGCCGCGATGTTTCCTCTTCTGGCAACAAAGACAGCGCGTGCTCGAAGGTGTTGATCGCGTCGTGATATGCGCTGATGGACCGTGCCGCCATTCCGGCGCGCAGCAGATAATCCGCAGCCTGCGCCATCTTCCCGGCTAGTTCATAATGCCCGGCGATCAGGCTCAGATATTCGCCCAGCCGCTCCCCAGCATGAGCTTCAAGCCAGCGGGCCACCCGTGTGTGATAGAGACGGCGTTTCTGCAACAATACCGTTTCATACGTCACATCGCGCAGAATCGTGTGTTTGAAAATGTACTCGTTTGTGCCTTGGAATGTGGAGTGTGCGCGGCGGAACACCAGTTCCCGCTTTGTCAGCGCCTGCAATAGCTCTTCAATCTGCGCTGGAGTGACCACTGTGTTTCCTTCACTCAACAGATCGGCCACTGCGGCGTCCCAAAACAGCCGTCCCATCACCGACGCGCGTTGTAGTACCTCTCGCTCGGCGTGCGGCAGGCTATCCAGGCGCGCCTGGAGCACCCCGGTCAATGTCGGCGGCACGCGCAACGACTTCAAGCGGACTTCCTCGGCCCGCCAGCGCTCTTCGCCGCGCATGATGACGCCGTCGTCGATCAAAACCTTGATAAGCTCTTCCATATAGTAGGGATTACCCTCCGCCCCTTCGATAATCACGTCGCAGAGCGATTGGGGGATTACATCCAGCTTGCGCAAGATTTGGGTAACGAGCGTATTACTGGCTTTCCAGGAGAGTGGTTCAAGGGGCAAACGCCGGAATGTGGGGTGGGGGGCTATTTCTTCAGGCACAACCACGTCTGTCCCCCATTGTGGACGAGACTCGAACAGGCTTGGGCGCGTCAGGCTCACAATCAACAAAGAGACGTCGGGCAGCGTAGCGATGATGTGTTCCAATAAATCTAGGGAGCGGTCGTCGGCCCAATGAATATCTTCCAGGAAAATGACCGTGGGAGCTTGGGCGACGGCGCGCATGTAGGTAACGCAATGTGCCTGCGCCAGCGAGCGGAAGGAATCGCTGCCGAGCAGGTTGAGCACGGCAGCGCTACCCGCGTGTTGCAGATCGAAGCCGACCATTTGTCCCACGAGGTCGGCCTGGTCCGGCGTGAGGATAGGCGACATTCCAGCGCGGAACTTCTCTAACACGGTCGCTGCGTCGTCACTCTCGCGGATGTCGAAGCGGTAGGCGAATATATTGCGTAGAATGCTGTAGGGCATCGCCTGCATTTCTGGCGTTGCCCGCCCTTTGAGGTAGAAGATGGACTCCGGCAACAGGTCAAGCCAATTCTCAAACTCGTACAAGAGGCGCGACTTGCCCACGCCGGCTTCGCCGATCACGGTGATCACTTGCGTGATGTGGTGCTTTGCAGCGATGTCATAGGCGTTCTGCAAAAGCTGCATTTCCGCATTGCGGCCCACCATATTCGTCTCGAAGCCCTCAACGCCGCGCGTGCGCATCCGGAATGCGCGCGGTTTGACGCCCTGCACCAGGTAGGCCTGCACTGACTCGACTTTACCCTTGATGAACAGCGGTGTCTGTGCCAGTACATCGAAGATACCGCGCACTTGGTTGTACGTGCTGTGCGCTATCAAGACTTCGCCAGCCGGCGCGGCCTCTTGTAGCCGACTTGCCAGGTTCACCGCATCGCCGATGGCAGAGAACTCGCCGGTTGCCCCCACCTCACCAAGCAGCACGGGCCCTGTGCAAAGGCCGACACGCATTTGTATTGCTTCGGAGAGCGGGGCCAGATGGAGCTTGTCCATCAACTCGCGCAAACGTACATCGAAACTCGTCATCTCTTCCTGCATTGCCAATGCGGCCCGCACTGCCCATTCTGGATCATCCTCGTGCGCCATCATCGCCCCCCACAGGGCCATCACCCCATCGCCCAGGTGCTTGTCAATTGTGCCACCATGTTCAACGATGATGTGATCTAGTCCGTCCCAGAATGTGTTCAGAATTTCGTGAACGGCTTCGGCGTCCAGGGATTCGGACATCGCGGTGAAGCCGCAAATATCGGCGAATAACACCGTGATTTGCTTGCGCTGGCGTTTCAGGTGTGACCTGTCCAGCGCTTGTAGCCTGCGGCGAATTCCAGCCAGCGCCGCATCCGTAGCGGCGTCGCCCAGGGTCGCGCGCTGTGCTTCTAATACAGCGATGGCCTGCTCTAGTTGCTCGCGTTCTACATTCTTTTCCATAAGCTTCGACTCAATGGTGAGATACAGGATATTGTAGTCGCTATGCGCGATTCCGCCAGTGTTGTATTATCGCTTCGATTCCTGTGCGGGTCACATGAAGTCAAAAACAAAACGGGGTGGATCATTCCACCCCGTTTTGTTTTTGCGTGTGAGAGCAGTGTCTGACGGCCATCAAATTGCGGCTTGATCGACCTGCCCTAGATTGTGAGCATTTACTCGAGTCCTGCTTCGCGCAGCGCGCCGACAAGGCTTTCTTTACTAGGAGCCAGACCTACAAATTTAACCAGGTCACCGATGACGAGCGCGGGCGCGTTGTTGATCGCGTATTCTCCCCAGGCCGAGTCGCCGGGACCGGTATGAAAGACGATCTCCACCTGCTCACCGTATTCGGCCTCGATTTGCTTGAGCAGCCGCTTCACCGCCACTCCGCCAGAGCATGGCGGGATGGAGACAAACGCCTCGATTCTTATTTTAGACATAGTCCACCCTCCCGCAGTGCGTTGTTGAGCGTTGCCTCGCTTGGGCACATCCCTTCGATGCGGATGCTGCCATTGACGACGGCTGCCGGAACGCAGAAGAGCTGATACTCCTCGAACTTCTGCATCCCCTCAGCGCCTTTGTAGATGACGAGTTCTAATTCGCCTTCGTATTTGGGCGCAACTTTCTCCGCCAGTTCCACCAAAGCGACACAGCCGGGACACGGCGGATCACCGCTGAAAACTTCCAACTTGACCATAGCTAACCTCCTTGTAAGAATGAGCGCATGAGAGAATCAGTGAATGAGCGAATGGTAGAATCGGTGAATCAGCGAAAGACATTCTCCCCTTGTCTGCCGTCTACCGTTTACTGTCTACCCTAAATGCTTCTGAATGACAGGCACGAGTCGCGCCGCCGGGACAACTTTGCCGCGTCCGACGAGTTCATCGCCGACGACGACCAGAGGCGTGGTGACCAGGCCGTACTGCTGTGCTTCGTCACCCATCACGTCCAGTTTCACCACTTCGACTTGGCCGGGGAACTGCTCGGCGGCCTTCTGTGCTTCCCGT
>JBJYXQ010000085.1:0-2253 GCA_046260035.1 Anaerolineae bacterium | reverse complement strand
AGTTGCGGCAGATACTCACGCCAACTGGGTGTCGCGCCGTCTGTGACGCCGGGCGCCTCAATGAGGAAGCTGATTGCCGTGAACGAGATGACCAACATCCCAAACGCGATCAAGAAGAGCAGGGCGAAGTTGTTTGGGTAGGGCAAACCGCGATCGCTCAGGATCCATTCAACGGCGAAACCGGCCAGGAAGCTAAAGAGGCCGGACAGGACTTGCCCGGTGCTGATCAGCCGTCCGCGCCGGTTTGCGGGGATGGCCT
Organism: Anaerolineae bacterium; assembly: GCA_046260035.1. Classification (GTDB taxonomy): domain Bacteria; phylum Chloroflexota; class Anaerolineae; order B4-G1; family SLSP01; genus DSWT01. The sequence continues at coordinate 1,994 of JBJYXQ010000085.1, read as the reverse complement.
TGCTGAACAGATCGAACCAGGACAGACTGCCCAAGCCGTCCCCAACCCAGAAAGCGGATACGATGATCGCCACGAGGACGATGATCAACTCTGGAGGACGCGCCCCGGTGGCCCAGACCAACCCGGCTAAGAAGAGAAGGAGCGAGCGCCCGATCCCGGCAGCCAGAAGGACATAAGGCTTTTTGTAACGCTTGTTTGCCATATAGCGCGCTACGAAAAGTTGCGGCAGCAGCCAGCACGCGCGTTGTAGCGTCGACATCAGGCCGATTGTCGCACTCGATGCGCCGAGTTCGGTCAGGAAGCTCGGGATGACCGTGCTGGGGCTGAAGAAGGCCATCGCGATGCCGAAAGCGCCGAAGTCTGTCACCAGGCACAAGAAGTTGCGACGGTAATTTTTAGGCAGGGCGGTGGTCGTCAACCTTTGCTTCCTAACAGTTTGATCCGTCGCTCGGCATCGGAGTGGCGCTGCAAGGGCATCCCGTTGAACTTGAGGATGACGATCTCTGCCAGGTAGAGGACTTCGCAGCCCGGCTCGAGGTGGCCTGCCACCGACCATTCATCGCGATAGCCAACGGTCATATGCAGGTGCGGTTGCCCGTCGGCGATGATGCCGTTGATGTTGGAGACCTCCAGCGGTTTCTCGATAGTGAAGAAGCGATCCTCCGGCGGGAAGTCATCGTGGACGATGTGGTGCATGTGGGCAACTTTGAGCGTCGCAATGCCCGAAACGACGACGCCGTTCTGGACATCGTGTTCCTTGATCGCCGCCTCGATGCTTTCCAACAGCAGTTCGCCCGGCGCCAGACCCACGGCGATGACTTCGACGGGATCTGTATAGTTTGTGGTGAACATATAATTTTCTCCGATATTGTTGTCTTTGTGATACGTGATGCGTGACGCGTGAATACAGCGCACTACGTCTGCCGGATCTAATTTCTAATTTCTCACTTCTAATTTCTACAGTACTGTCTCATCCAACTCCAGCCCCAATTCCTCGTACTTTTTGCGCCGCGAGATTTTGTCGTTGCGCAGTTCCTGGTGGGCATAGATGGAGACATCCTTGGCGATGGCCTGCGGCACGACGATGACCCCGTCACCATCCGCCACAACCACATCGCCGGGATGCACAAGCACGCCGCCGACGACCACGGGGATGTCGTGGGCGTCGAATTGCAGGCGGCCCTGTACCATCCCCTGCGAGACGATCCTGGACCAGAAGGGAATCTTTTGCAGGATGATCTCATCGGTATCGCGGACGCCGCCGTTGCTCACGTAGCCCACCGCGCCCTTGAGGATGCCGTCCATCGTGTTGTTCGATCCCATCAGCCCGGCGTTGACGCCGCTCTGGTCGATGATGCAGAAGTCGCCCTCTTCGATAGCGTTGATCCACGGGTAGGTGCAGACGTTGCCGTAGTACCAGCCCGACCACGCGCTGTATTCGTCCGGCGTCATCGTGGGGATGGCGCCCTTGTAGGGCAGGTAGCGCGCCGTGCGGGCGATGCCCACCGCGCGCGTGCGCCACAACGGACGGATTTCCGGGATCATCGACCCTTGATGGTGCTGCATCATCCAGTCCATGCCGTCGCGGACGTCCGCCACGCGCAGATCGGAAAACAGAGCCAGCAGTTCCTTGCGTTCTTCCTTCGAGAGTGCCATGAAAAAGTATCTCCTTGTTGTTATTTGTCGCGTAGTCATATAGTCATAAGTCACGTAGTACAAGCATTCTGCTCTGAGGGGATCGCCAGATCTCCGACGTCTGTCCCAGCCGGGGATCTGGCGATCCTCTTACAACTGTAAGCAGAAGGAAGTTATACCGTGCTGTACGAGTGACTACTCGACTAAAGACCACTCGACTCCATGACTAATGATGCTTATTGTCTTTGGCGGCAGAAGGTTGTCAAGTAGCAAGGGGGCTGGCTAGATGGTGTTATCCACATACCGCATGGAGAAGTACAGGTACGGGGCAAAATGCTTGCGCCAGAAATGACCGCCGT
>JBJYXQ010000084.1:0-1898 GCA_046260035.1 Anaerolineae bacterium | reverse complement strand
TTCCATCGCTACCTGGCTGAGCAGTTCATCAAGAACGATGTCCTGGTCGTGGATACCGGGTGCGCCTCCACTGCCATCCAAAAAATGGGCTATATGACGCCTGAAGCTGCCCTGGAAGTTGCCGGACCAGGGCTGCGCGAAGTCTGTGAGACGGTAGGGATTCCGCCGGTGCTGCACATGGGTTCCTGCGTGGACAACTCCCGCATCCTGACCGTGCTTGCGCAGATGGCAAACGAGGGTGGCCTGGGTGAGGACATTTCCGATGTTCCGGCGGTGGGTATGGCCCCAGAGTGGATGAGCGAGAAGGCGATTTCTATCGCGACATACTGTGTGGCCTCCGGTGCCTATGTCATTATGGGTGTCCATAATCCGGTGGAAGGTAGTGAATGGGTTACCAACTACATGAGCGAAGGTTGGGAAGCAAAAGTGGGCGGTAAGCTTGAATTCATTACCGACCCGGATGAGATTGTACGCCGCACGTTGGCTCATATTGACAAGAAGCGCGCGGATTTGGGTCTGCCCGCGTATGATGCCAGCAAGTGGGGGCGCAGCGGTGACAAGCGTATGCTGGACATCATCGCTCTGCCCATCGAGGAACGGATCAAGGCCGTCTATGGCGGTAACGGCGGCAACGGGCATGAACCCGTGAAAGCCGAAGCCGTTGCAGATAAAGAGGCTTCTTAATCCCGCGGCCATTTTTCGATAAGGAGACCAAGTATGTCAAAATACATCGCAACACGCGCTATCCGGGGTGCCAACGCAATCGTCGCCGAAGCGGCAACGCTGCTGGAAAAAGCCATTGCCGAAAAGGGTGAAGATGCTGAGGTCGCATTCCCGAATACGGCCTATTACCTACCTGTGATGAATGGCATGTTGGGTGCGCAAGTGGCCACACTGGGCCAAATGCGCCCTATCATCGCCCATGCAAAGAAGTTACTACACCCCCTGCCCCGCGAGAACGTCTGGTCACCGTATCTGGGCGAGACATTAGATTGCGGGCAGGCAACGTTATTGGCAGCAGAAGCCATTGAGGCCGTGCGCTTCATCTATGGACAGGAGCCCGAACCTTATCCAGGGTTTGAGATGTCCGGCGGCACGAACTACGGCGATAATGGCAACCTGCCTGCTGCGCTCAACGAGGGCCATCTGAACGGGCCCATCGACGACATCCAGCTGCGCGCCTGGGGCATCCAGTTGGTGGACGGCCGCATGCCCGGCTTTGCAGCCATTGTTGGCGCGGCAAAGAGTAACGAAGTCGCCGTCAAGATCGTGCGCGAGTTACAGCGACGCAATATCCTCGTCTTCCTCTCCGGCAATGTCAACGGGCGCAGTATCATCGACCAGTTGCACGAAGAAGGCGTCGAGATGGGCTACGACACGTTCCTGGTGCCTTTCGGACGCGACACCCTCTCGGCGATCTACGCGCTGGGCTTCGCCACCCGTTCGGCGCTGACCTTCGGCGGGATGAAGGGCGGGCAGTGGCGCGACATTCTGCTGTACAACAAGTTCCGCGTTTTCGCCTTCGTGCTGGCTCTGGGTGAGGTGGATGACCTGAAGTACGCAGCCGCAGCCGGCGCGATCAGCTACGGCTTCCCGGTCATTGCCGACACGGTGATCCCGGAAATCCTGCCCACCGGCGTCACCCGGTACGAGCACGTCGTCTCTATGCCATTTGACGAAATCGGAGGCAGTGACGATCTAGAACGCGCCGAACGCCTGGTGCAGAAGTGCATTGAGGTGCGCGGCGTCAAACTTAAGATCACCGAAGTTCCCGTACCCGTGCCGTACGGCGCGGCTTTCGAAGGCGAGGTCGTGCGGCGTGCCGACATGCGCGTCGAATTCGGCGGGCGCAAGAGCCGGGCGTTCGAGTACCTGTTTATGGCGCCGATGGATGAGGT
>JBJYXQ010000083.1:0-2738 GCA_046260035.1 Anaerolineae bacterium | reverse complement strand
TTCTGGCGCAATTCGCCGTTGAGCCAGCTTTGGGTCGCCAGGTCTTGTGGATCGCCAACCTCGTCTGCTGTGACCAGATACGGACCTAGCGGGCAGAACTTGTCCGGTGTTTTACCGAGTAGCCATTGCGTTGTGCGCATCTGCAGCTCGCGCGCGCTGACATCGTTGGCGTTGCAGTAGCCCAGGACGTAGTCCAGCGCATCATCCTCGGGGACGTACTTCGCCGTTTTACCGATGACGGCGGCTAATTCGACCTCGTAATCGATCTCGACCACACCACGTGGAATGGGGATCGACTCGCCGTGGGCAGCGAGGGCGTTGTTGAACTTGGAAAAGAACACGGGCACAGCGGGCACTTTCTCGCCGGATTCGGCAGCATGGCGGCGATAGTTCAGGCCCACGCAGAGGATTTTCTCCGGGGCGGGAACACACGGGCCGTAGACGAGATCCGCTTCGTCCAATAACCACGCGCCGGTTTCGGGTAGCACAGCGATGAATGCTTCCAATGCCGGCAGTGCATTCAATCCCTGCGCATAGAACGCCGCCGGCGTATCCGGGACGTCGGCCTTTAGTGCTCTTGCCGCCGCTTTGACGTCGATGACGCCCTGGGATGTCTTGACGCCGAGTGCCAGGCCGTCGGTTGTTTGAAACATAAGCAAAATCATGAAGATATTCTCCTTTCACATCCACGCGCGTTTGCGCATCCACAGAAACATGCCTACGGGTAGGAGCAGCATGATCGCCATGAGGGCCACAAATGCGCCACGACTTGTCCACGTGTCGAGTCTGACGATCGGCTGAAAGAAATTCATTCCGAAGAAACCCGCCAGAAAGGAGACCGGCATAAACATCGTGGTGATCACGGTCAAGGTCTTCATCACCTCGTTCATGCGGTTGCTGGCGACCGACAGGTACGTGTCCAAAGCGCCGCCGACCAAATCGCGCAGGCTTTCGCTGATGTCGTACATGCGCACCAGGTGGTCATACACGTCGCGGAAAAAGACATTATATCCGGCAGGAATGACGGGATAGTCGCCGCGCCCAAGTTTGTTGAGTACTTCACGCTGCGGGCCGATAATGCGACGCAGTGTCAACAACGCGCGCTTGAGACCGAAAATCTGCTCCAAAACGCTTGGGGCAGGATTGTCGAACACTTGGTCCTCGATTTCGTCGATCGTCACGTCGATGTCCGCGACGACCGGCATATAGTCGGCAACAACCTCGTCAGCGAGCCTGTAAAGCACGTGTGCGGGGCCGCGGCGCAGGTGACGCTCATCGCGCTGGCATAGCTGCCACACGCGATCCACCGCCTGTAACGGTGTGCTCTGGTGGGTGACGAGATAGTGCGTCCCTAGGAATACATCCAGTTCCAGTGTGCTGATGTCGTTCTCTTCTTCGTCGTAGCATACGCCATGCAAGACCAGGTAAAGGTATTGCGCCCAGTCATCGACTTTGGGGACGTGTGACTCTTCCAGGGCGTCGTCGATCGCCAGGGGGTGAAAACCAAAAATATCCCGTAAAATGGGTGCGCAGACTTCCGCTGGCTCTTCTTGCAGGTCTAGCCACAGCAAGCCGTTTTTGTCCTGTAGGGCGGTGGTCAAAGTTTCCCGGGGGATATCCGTGCGGATCTCTCCCTCGCCGGTGAAATAAAGCGTCCGTATCATCGATGCTCCTGACCAAGCCCACGACGGTCTTGAAGACGCACGTCGAATGGCGGAACGTCCACAATCTGCACCGTTGCCGAGGCCAGGGCTACGCGATCTTCCGTCTGTTCGAAGGCTTCGAGGATATGGCGGAACAGTTGGTCCTTGAAACTGCGGCGCTTTTTGTAATCGACCACGTAGCGCACCGTGAACTCCATCCAATTGTCGTTAGCCACTATTGTAACCACAGGCTTGACGCTTTCTTCCTCGATCAAGAACAGTTCCATCACTTCTTTCCAGGCTTCGCGGGCAATGGGCACGTAATCTTTGGTGAGTTCATTGGTGATCCGTTCGAGGATTTCGCGTGCCAACCGGTAGTCACTGCCGTATTTCACCGGCACGGTGATTTCGTCCCAAAGAAATGGGAAGTGGGCAGAATAGTTGAATACCGGTTCCTTGAAGATGAAGCTGTTGGCGATCCGCACGATACGACCATTGTAGAGGTCCGCGTCGACCCAATCCCCGCACTCCATCAGCGTTGTGCGCAGGATATTCATGTCGATCACGTCACCTTTGATGCCGCCCAATTGTACACGATCGCCCACCTTGTAGAAGCTGCTGAAAGAGGCCGCCAGCCATCCCGCGACGCTGGCGATAACTTCTTGCAGTGCAAAAGCGATCCCGGCGCTGGCGATCCCGAAGGCCACCGTAAAATTGCCCAGTTGATTGATGAACACACTCAGCAAAAACATCACGGCGATCACATAGCCGGCAAAAGTGGTGAGTTTGCGGAACTTATAGCGTGTCTCCGGCTGCTTGATCTGCCCACTCACAGTGCGGTGCATGAAACGAACGATGAACACGATGATCAGGATGCCGGCGATGGCGATCAGAATCTGTGAGAATAGCTGACTTTGTACCCAAACACCAAGTAAGTCTGGCACTAGCTCCTCCTGAAGTGGTCAGTACAGTGAAAATCCTAAAAAACTCTGTGAACTCTGTGTCTCTGTGTTAGAAATCCCACCTCAAATCACTTCCAATGCATCCCGGTCCGGCGCCTTTGGGAACGGCGCGGTTGGTAAGGTCTGGTACCAG
>JBJYXQ010000082.1:0-7972 GCA_046260035.1 Anaerolineae bacterium | reverse complement strand
CGATAACGCCTTCACGGTTCTCCCACCGGAGATCAACGACCTCACCGCATTGACGCGGCTTTACCTGAACGATAACGCTCTCAGCGGCGCAATACCCCAACCACTCACCGGGCTCACCGCGCTCCAGCGCTTCGCGTTCTATAACACGGATTGGTGTGTACCGGAGACAGGGCCGGTGTCCACGTGGCTTGCTACAATCAGGGATGTCGAAGGCACTGGAAGAATCTGCGGGCAGACACCGGGGAGCCTGAGCGGGACCGTCACGTATCCGGATGCCAGCCCTGCCGCCGGCGTGCGCGTGAACCTTTACCAGCCCATCGCATGGACTGAATGGAGCATCGTCGCCTCAACCGACACGCTTGTCGATGGCACCTACCAGCTTGACGATTTAGGCCAAGACATTGACTATCACGTAGCGTTCATCGACCCCACGCACATCTACGCACCCGAATACTACGACAATCAACTCACGCTTGAAGAATCCACTCCGGTGACCGTCACCCTGGGCATGACGCGCACGGGCATCGACGCCGTATTATCGCCCGTCGTCGTCAAGTCGGCGACGCCCGCTGTCACCGTTACCAACGGCGATACGTTGGTTTACCAGCTTCTCATACATACGGATATCGATACCACGCTCCATCTCTACGACCCGCTGGACTCCCACCTGACGTGGCAGGGCTTTGTCGACCTCGAGACAGACTCGCTCACTTACACGGGCGGCGCACTCACCGGCACCCTGTCACTCCTGGCCTTCACGCCGGTCACCGTCGCCTTTGCTGTGCAAGTTAGCCTGCCCCCCGAATCCTTTGTCAGTGAGTATGCCCAGGTTAGCAATACGGCGTATTACGCCTTTCCCGATGAAACGCTGCTGCTGGGACACCCCTCGAACACGCAAGTCAACGTCGTGCATCAAGTCGTCGCGACGGTCTATCTACCGGTGGTGATGCGCAACTTCTGACGCAAAACAAAGCCCCCCGTTAACCGGGGGGCGTCAAGAATCTCGGAGCGATTGGACATCACTCAAATGCCGTGATCCTTTCCCCTGTCTACCGTCTGCCGTTTACCGTCTACCGGCAATTCACTGCCCGTTCGAGTAATCCGCGCCCAGGATGATGACGATGTCGTATTGGGCAGTGGGGTTGTTGCCATTCACAACTACCGACTGCGGCAGCTTGAGCAGCGAGAGAATTTGCACAGCGGTCATTGGCTTAGCACGATTCAAGATCACCAGAGAGGTGTCGTAGTCCTGACGGTCGGCGTTGTCGTAAGCAGCCACCGTCAAACCGTTGGCTTCAAGGAACTGGCTGGTCGTAAAGGCTAATCCGGGCGTCTGCGTGCCGTTCAATACAGAAACCGTGGCGGATTCCTCTTCAAGCGTTTGCGTGTCCCCGTTGGTCGTCTGCAAGCCAAACACTTCATCGCGCACTTTGCGTATCTCATCGCGCAGCGGAATCAGGATTTGCATCCCATCGGGCGTTTCCTTGAAGAGCGTGCACGTCTCGTCAATCACGCGAAAGGTGACATCCTTATCCATATCCACATGCCGCGCCAGGTTTGCCAAAGCGATGATTTCGTCCAACTGCAATTTGGGATCAATTTTGACTGATTTCTCCAGGATTTGCAGCATCTCCGGAGCCTGAGCAGCCAGTTGCGGGAGCATGTTGGCTTCCGTGACTCGCTCGAAGATGGCCTTGATCACTTGCTGCTGCCGCCGCGCACGATCGAAGTCACCGCCATTGGTATGGCGCGTGCGGGCGTACTTCAACGCTTCTTCGCCATAAAAGTGGTGCGGCCCGGCATCGACGTGGAACACCTCAACACCATAATCGGCGGTTGGATAGGCGGTGTCATGGATCGTCTCCGGCACGTCAATATCGATTCCACCAATCCGATCCACGAATTCGATAAACGCCTGGAAATTGATCCGCACGTAATAGTCGATTTCCACACCCAGGTTATATTCCACCGTCTCTACAGCCAGCGCCGGCCCACCACCGGGATGATCATAGGCATCGCCGAGAAAGTGTGCCGTGTTGATGCGCTCCTCAGTGTAGCCAGGGATGTGCACCCACAGATCGCGTGGGATCGAAAGCACACCGGCCTTCATCGTCACCGGGTCGAGGGTCGCCAAAATCATCGTATCGGTGCGCCAGAAATCTTCCTCCTGGGCGCGCTCGTCAATGCCGAGGACCAAAACGGTAATGCGGTCGGTACCGGTCCATACCGGCAAGGTTTCGCCTTCGACACGCTCGACGTTGGGGCTTTCCTCAACGGTTTGTTTGATCGTGAATTCCGGCAAAATATCCGCGACGGCGACGCCCTGCCGCACTTTGACAAACACGGCAAAGCCTGCCACAACGGTTAGGAGCACATAAATAAGAACAATGCCGAGGTTGATCAGCAGTTTGTAAGGTAGCTTATTCGAAAGGGTGCTGTTCGGTGTTGAAGCCATAGGTTTTTGCACTTTGATACCTATCCGAAAATACTCCAGTGATTCACCGGAAACGCTCGCAAGAACAATTCTCGGATAGCGCTTTAGTCCTGCGGTGGACCGGTGTAGTCGTCGCCGAGGATCACCACAATATCGTGCGTTGCGTTGGGATCGCTGCCTTTGACCACTGCTGTAGCAGGCAAGTTCAGCAAACTGACGATGCGGGCGGCGGTCAACTGCTTGTCGCGGTTCAACACCACCAGCGACTGCGCATAATCCTGGCGATCAGCATTGCCGACGTTAGCCACGTCGAGACCTTGCGCTTTCAGGTAGTCGGACGTCGTCCCAGCCAGTCCGGCACGCGTGGTTCCGTTGAGGACGGAAAGCGTTGCCACTTCCGGTGTTGGCGTCACAGCGGCAACCTGCCCCGGTTCGGGTGTGGGAATGTCGACGGCAAAGACGTAATCGCGAACCTCGCGCATCTTATCCCGCAACGGAACCAAGACTTGCGCGCCATCCGGCGTAATCCATTGCTGGGTACAGGTCTGGTCGATCACGCCAAAGCGAATGGTCGAGCGGTCTATCTGCGTTGCCAGGTTCGCCAGCGCCAGGATCTGATCCAATGCCATATCCGTCTGCACGGAAGCTTCGAGCATCTGGTAGATTTCGGGCGCTTTCTTTGCCAGGTCGGGCAACAACTCGACGCTGGTCACTTTTTCCAGCACGGCCGACATAACCTGCTGTTGGCGACGCGCGCGATCGAAGTCACTGCTGCTGTGGCGCGTGCGCGCATATTTGAGCGCCATTTCTCCATCGAAATGGTGCCAGCCGGCCTGGATATACAGAGGATCATAACCGTAAGCGTAATCGGGATAGGTGGGATCGTTGATGTCCTTCTCAACGTAAATATCGACACCGCCGATCATATCCACGAGGCTGACGAAGGCCTGAAAGTTGAGGCGCACATGGTAGTCAACCGGGACGCCCAGGTTGTACTCGATCGTTTCCCGAGCCAGCGCCGGGCCGCCGCCGGTGTGGTTGTAGAGATCGCCCAGGAAGTGCGCGGTGTTGATGCGTCCATCGTTGTAGCCAGGGATGGGAACCCAGAGGTCGCGAGGGATGGAGAGTATGCCCGCCATCTTCGTGGCTGGATCGAGCGTCAGCAGCATCATCGTATCGGTACGCCACGGCCCGGTCTCCTGCGAGCGTTCGTCGACGCCGAGAAGCAACACGGTCACACGCGTGGTCCCTGTCCAGGTGGGCAAGACCTGGCCAAACTGGTACTTGACATTCTCGCTGGGGCCAGTGCTGCTTGGCAGCCCCGGTGTGATACTGCCCGGCGTCGCCAACATCCCGCGCACCCACGACACCGCAAACAAGATAATGCCGCCGATGATGACCAGGAATACAAACCCCAACATCCCGGTAATCAACGCCGGTGCGGTATTTTTCCGTCTCCGTCTCACCATTGCACGACTTTTCTGTTGCATCAAACGCAATTATACCATATCTGTAGTGAAGCCAAGACTACAAAAGCCTCAATAGGCATGTCTATCACATTTAGATTTTGCCCTCTCCCCAACCCTCCCCCTGCGCTTTGCGCGAGGGAGGGAGAAAAACTTGTTTATGTGTTTTTGGGCGCGCTTTGCGCGCCCAAAAACACATCTCTTGATTTCCCTCCTTCCCGTACGCGGGAAGGGAAACCAGGAAGGATAGGCAATGTTCCACTCAGGCAGACTTGTCGTGAGACTTTTGTAGTCTGTCGAATGCTGCTTCCCATTGCGCGATGGCAGCCTCAGTATCGTAGTGCGTCTGGATAAAGCGCTGTCCCGCGCTACCCATCCGCGCTCGCGCTTCAGGATCGCGCAGCAGCGCAAGAACCGCTGCCGCAAACGCTTCCGCCGTGTCCGCTGTCAGCAGATGCTCACCTGGCGTCGCGCCGAGGCCGTGGTTGCACACCGAAGTCGCCACCACGGGGACGCCGAGCGCCATCGCATCCACGACTTTTTGCAACAAACCTCCCGCCACAAGCATAGGAGAGACGAAGACCGTCGCCGCCCGGTACCAGGAGGCCAGATCGTCCACAAAGCCGGTAACAACGCAGTGATCCTCGTCAGCGCGTGCGCAAAGTTCCGCCGGGGGATGCCCACCGACGACATAGAAACGCGCCTCGGGCATTCCTTCGCGAATGCGCGGCCACACGTGATCGAGAAACCACGTCACACCCGCGAGATTGTGCGCGCGATCCATCGCCCCGACGAACAGCAGCACCGGTGGGCCCGGTGGAATGGCAGGCGGCGCAGCGGAGCCGACGGGAACAGCAGGAGCCAGCGGTACCAAGAGCAGAGGATGCTTTCCACACACGGGTGCCAACAGGGCCCGGTCGCCCTCGGAGATGGCGAGGATAAGATCGTGACGACGGCAGAGCAGCGGCTCGAACGTGCGAAAAGCCGCCGCCATCGTTCTCGCCCACAAGCGCTGGATGCCGCGCGCGTGGGTCGCCTTTTGCTGCCACATAAACCAGTTCACATCCTGGGTGCGAAACGACGAAGGTGGCAGGCGCAGGCCAAGCAGGACGACGGCGGTCTGGGTGGTTTCGATGTGCACGAGATCGGGACGCAATTCGCGCAACGCCCCTTTAGCGGCGCGACGCAGCGCAAGGTAGCTGCGCGCCAGTGCCAGGGGGCGCCATCCCGGCAGGGAACGGTGATGCGTAACCGTGATGACGCGTTCGCAGATTGCTTCGACCTGCGGCAGCAGTGCGCGCTCTTCATCCCGAATCCGCGCGACCAACGCAAGCTGATGTCCACGCTGATGCAACGCCTCCATCAGCCCAAAAAGCGATTCCCCCCCGGCATGACCGACCGAGGGGGCAGGGAACTGTTTATAGATGAAGAGAATGCGCGGCATCTTAGCCGAGTGGCACGGCTACGACGAGCATCTCAGGGCGGCTTTGCACCTGTTTATAGAAGAAGTTGGACACTGCTCGCTCCACGGCCCGTTCCACCTCGTCCGGTGCAGCGCTGCCACGGGTGGCCTGTACGGTACTGCGCACCACGGGCTGCGCGCGCTCGGTTAAATCCTCGAGGACCTCTGCCGTCGCCAGTCCGCGCGCAGTGATGCGCGGTTCTCCGATCACCACGCCCTGCCGCCGGTTGTACGAAAAGACGACGCTGCACACGCCCGCGACCGCGAGCGACTCACGATCCTGAATCACCTGCGAGCTGACGGCGTCGCCAACCAGCGAGCCATCCACGAAGATGTAGCCGCCCGGCACGCGCTCGCCTACCTCCAGAGCGTCCTCGGAGAAACGCAAGATGTAGCCGTTTTCCACCACAGCGATGTTCTTCCGGGGAATGCCGATCTCCTGCGCCAGCAGCGCGTGCTGTTTGAGATGGCGCAGTTCGCCGTGAATCGGCACGAAGAATTTTGGTCGCACGATGTTGAGCAGCATCTTCTGCTCTTCCTGGCTGGCGTGCCCGGAGACGTGAACCGGCGCGACGGGGTGATAGATGACGTTCGCGCCCTTCTGGAACAAGCGATTGATAACGCGATGGACGATCTCCTCATTGCCGGGGATGGTGTGCGACGAAAGCACCACCGTATCTCCCGGCACAATGCGCAACGAAGGATGCCGGCCTAGCGCCAGGCGTCCCATGATCGAGCGCGGCTCACCTTGCGAGCCGGTCGCCATAATGGTGACCTGGTGCGGTGGCAAACGGTTGATATCCTGCAGAGACAGGATGAGATCATCGGGCACGTCGAGGTAACCCAGGCGGCGCGCCATCTTGACGTTTTTGACCATCGTCGTGCCGGCGATGGCGACCTTGCGCCCGGCATTGCGGGCCACGTCCATCACCTGCTGGATGCGCGAAATCAGCGAAGCGAACGTCGCCACAATGACGCGGCCTTTAGCCTGGCGAAACACATTAGCGAGCGCCGCGTTCAGGCTAGACTCCGAGGGCGTGGTACCGGGCTGATCGGAGTTCGTGCTGTCGGCGAATAATGCCAGGACACCGCGCTGGTTGAATTCCGCGAGTTTGGCGATGTCGCTCGGCCAACCGTCCACCGGGGTATGATCCATCTTGTAATCGCCGCTGTGGACAACAAGCCCAAGCGGGGTATCGATGCCCAGCCCGACCGCATCGGGGATGCTGTGGCAGACGTGATACGGTTCGACGCTAAACGGTCCCAAGCGCACGGTATCGCCAGGTTCCATCGGCTGCAATTTGGTGCGCTTCCGCAGATCTCGGTTGAGCTTGACCTCAATCAGACCGCGCGTCAGCTTCGTCGCGTAGACCGGCGCATTGAACTCCTGCAAGAAGTGCGGGAGAGCGCCGATATGATCTTCGTGCCCGTGGGTAATGACGATGCCACGGATGCGGTCCTCTTTGCCTTTGAGGTAACGGTAATCGGGAATGATGTAATCCACACCGGGCATATCGCTCTCCGGGAACATCATCCCCACATCCACAATAAGAATGTTGCGCCCATATTCGAGCGCCATCATATTTTTTCCAACTTCCCCCAGTCCACCCAGGGGAACAACTTGTAACTTTTCCATACACCTAACCTTTTTAAAATCTATGGCTCTGCTTTGAGCCAAACCCAGTATACTCTTAACGTGATCGTGCGTCAAGGTTAGTTTTTTTTATCATTTTCCTGCATTGACGCGTTTAGGATGCCAGAATATAATGAGTAATGACAGCCAAGAAACGTAACATCACCAGTCGTAGAGGGAGAAACGTGAAAAGCATCTACTACTAGATGCATTGATGTTGGAGCTCAGATAAGCATATAGGAGTATATGCTCAGTCGGATTGCGTATTAGGCATGCTTGAGCCACGAGAGGTTGTGAAAAGATGAGCAGACAAGACCTTATACAACAGTGGTGTGCTTTGTCTCCCGAGTGGATCAAAGAGTCGAGAGGAAGAAACGCTAACCGCAATGGATTGCTGGATAAACCTATGCTTGAAGCCTGTGGAGATGTCTCGGGTTTGAGAGTGTTGGATTGTGGATGTGGGGAAGGGCGGTTCAGCCGGATGATGGCCAGCCACGGTGCAGGATATGTTCTTGGGGTTGACTCGTGCGAGCCAATGATTGAAGCGGCACGCGCACTTGAATCGGGGGTGGATGAATATCGCGTAGCAGATGTGCAAGAGTTGAATTTGATAGAAGATGATATGTTCGATGTGGCAGTGTCGTATCTAAACCAGTGCGATTTGCCAGATTTCGTATCGAACACGCGAGAGGTATTTCGAGTGCTGAGACCAGGGGGGAGGTTTGTAGTAGCGAATTTGCATCCGATGCGGTCTGCAACGGGAGGGTGGCACAAGGATGAAGCTGGACGGAAGCTACACGCCATCCTAGATAGCTATTTCGATGAGAGTGAACGTCACTGGGAGTGGTGGAGAAAGAAGCTGACGAACTTTCATCGTTCGTTGTCGACGTATGTAAATGGGTTTTTGGAAGCCGGTTTTGTGTTGGTGAGGGTGGTTGAGCCAACGGTGGCATTATCTGATGTAGAGCAATATCCTG
>JBJYXQ010000081.1:0-3929 GCA_046260035.1 Anaerolineae bacterium | reverse complement strand
CAAGCTCGGGGCGATGTCCGACGCGCCATACTTCATCCGCTGTCACTTTCTGCTTTGCTCCGGTGACGGTACGGGCAGCCCCAAGTGGGGTTCGACTAATGTTTACACCGAGGACGCCAACGGCAAGCCGGTATATTCGTGGGACATCATCGACCGTATTTTGGACACGATTGTCGAGACCGGCTGTGTGCCTTTCGCCGAGTTGGGGTTCATGCCGGAAGCGCTATCCACCGCACCTACCGATGTCGTCTATGCCGATCCGCGCCACGGCGGCTGGCGCTTCCCACCCAAAGATTACAGCCGGTGGCTGGACCTGATCCGCGCACTGGCGGCGCATTGCCTGGAACGTTACGGCCTGCGCGAGATCAGCCGGTGGTATTGGGAACTGTGGAACGAGCCGGACATCTTCTACTGGCAGGGAACGCCTGAAGAATATTGCCGCCTCTACGACTACACCGTCGCGGGTCTGCTCTCTGCGATTCCCCAGGCGAAAATCGGCGGCCCGGCGACCACCAGCCCCGGCAATCCGAACGCGGGCGCATTTTTGCGCACTTTTCTGGAACACTGCACACACGACATCAACGCCGTCACCGGGCAGGTCGGGACGCGGCTGGACTACATCAGTTTCCACACCAAGGGAGGCGGTTACGGCAACGAGCCGAACGCGCCCAAGAAGACACCCACGCTCCACACATTGGTGCGACACGTCGTCGCCGGTCTCGACATCATCGCCGATTTCCCGGAGCTGCGACAGCACGAGGTCATCCTCTCAGAGTGCGACCCCGACGGTTGGGCTGCCGGCAGCATCCGCGAGAATCCCAACCTTTTCTATCGCAACACCGAATACTACGCCAGCTATGTCGCAGAGGCCGCGTGCAAGCTTATGGATGTGGCTGATGATCGTGAACCCCGCGTGGATGGCCTGTTGACCTGGGCCTTTCAATTCGAGGATCGTGAGACTTTCGCCGGACTGCGGACATTGAGCACTAACGGCATTGATAAGGCCGTGCTCAACGTCTTCCGTTTGCTGGCGAACCTGGGCGGCACGCGGCTTGCGCTTGTCAGCGGTCGGGCGCGCGACCCAATGGCTCAGCCGGGCGGTGATTCATTGGATATGTCACCCGACATTTCCGGACTCGCGGCGATGGATGCGCAGGGTGCACTCCAGGTCTTCCTCGTCAGCCATCACGACGATTGGGATGTGCTGACATCCACACCGGCCCAAGTCGAAATCGTGGGATTGGAACCCGGGAGCACATATAGCGTGTATCAGTCTATGATTGATGCTACACACGGTAATGCACACGGCGCTTGGGTTGAGCAAGGCAAGCCAGCATTCCCGGATGCTGACCAGTTCCGTACACTGCAACAAGCTGCCAAACTCAAGAACGTGCATTTGACCGATGTCTATGTCGAAGGCGGGCGGGGTATCATTTCCCTCACGCTCCCAGCACACAGCGTGTGTTTGTTGACGCTGATTCCGCAGTAGCCTAGAGGTTCACGTTTACAGATGGAACACTCTGACCGCATCCAACTCTTTGACAGGTGGGCACAGCGTTACGACGCCTCCCTGGCCTCGACCGACGGAGATTTCCCCTTCGATGGCTACGAGCGCATCCTGGATGAAGTCGTTGCGCTTGCCGGTGTCAGGCCGGGGATGCGGATCCTCGACCTCGGTATCGGCACGGGCAATCTGGCGCAGCGCTTTGTGCAGCAGGGATGCGAGGTATGGGGTGTGGATTTTTCCACCGAGATGTTGGCGAAGGCGCGGGTGAAGTTGCCGCAGGTCCACTTGATGCAGGCGAATTTGTTGACTGACTGGCCCGCAGACATTCCCTCACCCTTCGACCGGATCATCTCTTCCTACGTCCTGCATGAATTCACCCTTGAGAACAAAATTGCCGTGCTGCGTCGCGCCGTCTCCTACCTTGTACACAACGGCACCATCCTCGTTGCCGACATCGCGCTTCCAACCATCGCCATCCGTGAGGCAACGATACAGCGCATCTATGGCGACTCGTGGGACGATGATGAATGGTATTGGGCCGCCGATGAGGCCATCGCCGCGTGTGAAGCTGCCGGCCTGCACGCCACATACCGACAAATGTCGCTGTATGGTGGTATTTTTGTGTTCAGGTCACCGAAAAAGGGCTAAGACTATGGACTCGCATCGCAAACACTGGAATGAACGACAGAAGGAATTTCGCGTTATCCTCCTTAGCTTCAAAGAGCACGATAAGGCGATGGCGCTGTTTGTACAACAACACGCCGCGCTCCATTCGGCAAAGCTGACGCCCGGCATTTCCTGGTCGTTCGAAGATGAGCTCTTGGACGACATGAGCGAGGCACACATCCGACGCATTCCCCAAAACTGTGACTACTCCGTGGCATGGCACATCTGGCATTTAGCCCGCATCGAGGATATTACGATGAATCTGCTGCTGGCAGGGAAGCCGCAGCTCTTCGTGCGTGAGGGATGGCAGGCACGGCTCAATGCACCGGTGGTGGATACGGGCAACGCGATGACCAAAGACGAAGTCGCCGCTCTCAGTGAGGTCCTGGACATTGCCGCGCTGCGCGAATACCGGGTCGCCGTCGGGCGCGAGACGCGTGCCAACGTTACCGGGCTGGCGCCAAAGATGTTCAAGCAGAAGGTGGACCCAGCCCGGCTGCAACAGGTGCTGGATGAAGGCGCAGTCGTCCCCGCAGCGCACGGCATCGTCGAGTACTGGGGGCGCCGAACCCACGCCGGATTGCTGCTGATGCCCCCCACGCGCCACAACCTCGTTCATCTGAACAAGGCTCTGCGGCTAAAACAGAGACGTCAATGAACCCGTATTCTGACATTGAAGCTTTCTGCTTGTGAAAGCAAAATCGCCGGGCGAGACTTCGCCCGGCGATTCCGCTAATACAGGACGGCATAAATTCTCCCTAGTTTACAGCTTCAAGGGGATCGTCAGATCCCCGGCTGTGTGCAAAAGTCGGGGATCTGGTGCCCTCCTCTGAGCATCGTTATCTGGGGAGGAACTTGCGCCTTGCGGCACTAAAGCTCGCACTTAAGCATCGGATGACTCTTCCGTTTCAGCAGGCATCACACGCCAGTAAATGCTGTTCTCGCGTTCCATCAGACCGGCATCGATGAGGCCACGCCGCAGCGTCGCCACATCATCGTTGAACTCGACGAGAACCTGGTTGACCTCGCGCTCGGTGTATGTGCGCCCTGGCTCGAACTCCTCGGCCAGCCGTTCCAACACGATCAGGAACTTCTTGAGCTGTGCCGGAATCGCTTTGAGACGTCCGAACTTGAAGAATGTCCGCAGTACTTTCTGGCGATAGGCATCTTCCTCCACTTGGGCGGTGACACCCGCTTGCGGCATAAACACCACATCGCGCAACGGCTGATCCAGCAACGCGCCGGATAGAGAGTAAACCTGGTAATACTGGTCTTTCTTCGCTTTCAGCAGTCCCACATCAGAAAGCTTGCTCAGGTGATGTGAGATTGTCGCCGGATTGAGCGTGAGGATCGTCGCCAGTTCCTCGCCATGCCGGGGCTTCATCTTCACCAGATTCAGAATCAGCAACCGTACCGGATGCCCCAGCGCCTTGAAAAGCTCCGCCCGCGCCTCGAGATTTTGCTCAGGCGTGAGCGTTGATGGTGTTTTTTCACTCATCCCACACACTCCTTCCTGTGATGCGTTGATAGCTCGTCGCAAAAATGTGCCGTGCGTGCTTGATCGTCTCCATCTTGATCTGCACCCGGACTTTCGCATCTCCGTCGTGCATCGCCGTGGCCATCTCGATCTCGTTGCGAGCGAAACTGATGATGTCATCCGTAATACGTCCAAATGCCCACGCGAGCTTGTCGATATCGGGCTCGTCGGACGCGAGAACAGCGTCGAAATCATCCTGAAAATTTTGCACTTGCATTC
>JBJYXQ010000080.1:0-3431 GCA_046260035.1 Anaerolineae bacterium | reverse complement strand
ATTCGTAGTTCGCTGATTTGGAGGCTTCTATGGACCGTATCGAATGGCGTGAAGAAATTCTGCGTGTGCCGGTCTTCGACACGCACACGCATCTAAATATGCCGGGCGTGCCCATCCCGGCGCAGAATTTCTGGGACATCGCACACTACTTCTGGTTCCAGGAGGAACTGTGGTCGGTGGGCTATTCCCGCAATGCGATGGAATTGCCGGAAGACGAGCGGATCGAGTGCTTCATTAGCGCTTTCAACGCAGGACGGAATACCGCCTGGAATGGGATCGTTCGCCACATTTTCAGAGAATTGTATGGCGTGGAACTGACCAATGCTGCGAGTGTTCGTGCGGCGGATGCCGCTGTGCGCGAGCGGTCAGCGCAGCCCAATTGGGCGTGCTCCGTGATCGACCGTTTGGCAATTCAGCACATCGCGGTGAACAACACCCGTGACAGCGACTTCCTCGAACTGCCGGGCGTCGGCGTTGCCGTGCCGTCGTGGGAGGCATTCCGGGTGTGGACGGAGAAGCTGACCCAGGCCGACGATCCGCGTGCGGCGGGCCAAGAAGCGCGCCAGGCGATAGGGGAAGCTGTGGCAACGTACAAGGCGGCGGGGATTCGTGGCATGCGTGTGGAGGTCGATCCATTTGAATTCGGCGGGCGTGCTGCTGTCAGTGCGCTGGATGATCTGCCCGCCGGTTCAGTGAACGCGCTGCAAGCAGCGACCTTTCTGACGCATGCGCTGTTCCGCGCTCTTAGCGAACACGGGATGTTCGCGCAACTCTTCCTTGGCATCAAGCGCGACGTCAGCGTGCGCACGGCAATGGCGCTTAACGATCCACAGCGCGTCACCAATCTCTACCCGTTGTTCGAGCGCTACGCCTGCGATTTCGAGTTGGTGGTTGGCGCACCGCAGAACAACCTCGACGCGGCACAGCCTGCTCGTATCTACTCCAATGTCTACGTGGGTGGTTTGTGGTGGTACAATTTCCGTCCCAGCACCTACAATCACGTACTACAAGTCCGCTTCGAGGCTGTGCCCGCGAGCAAAAGCGCCATCGTGGCCTCCGACGCGCGCTGCATCGAGTGGTGCTACGGCAAGATCTTTCTGGTTAAAACGCTGCTGGCGGATTTCCTCTATCAACAGATCAAGCGTGACTGGATCGACCGTGAAGGTGCACTGTGGGTCGCTCGCGAGTGGCTGCACGACGCGGCGGCGAGGAGATACTAAGCGTAGACAGTAAACAGCAGACGGTAGACGGAGGGCTTTGTTGAGCAGGCCCTGTCTATCGTTACTGTCTACCAAGCTAATACCAAAATGCCTCAACACGCACCCCCGTCCGCTCCGTGACCTTACGTGCGATGCGCTTGAGGATGTAGGGTGGCACACGTTCCACACCCACGTCGGGCACGGGGTAGTCGGTGCTGTAGATTTGCACGGCGGCAGGCCGGATGGCATCCAGTGCCGTTACCCAGGCCTCGAACGCTTCCCCTTTGATGTTGCTCACAACCCCGTCAATGAGCACGCTCTGCACGACCAGGTTGCGTGTCGCTTTCAGCCCTTCAAGGATTGTGTCCAGCGTCACGCCCGGTGCGGGGCGATTGATCTGCGCCAGCGTCGCCGGATCGCCTGCATCCAGCTTGAGGATGGGCAGGTCGAAATCGTTCAAGCTCTCCTGGATGTGCGGCAGGTGCGCGGTCGTGGCGTTCGAGAAGAGCGCCAGCTTCACGTTCGGCGCGATCGCATCCCGCAAACGTCGCGTCTCGGCGACGATCGCCGGGAAGTGCGGGTGTAGCGTTGGCTCTCCGTTGCCGGAGAAGGTCAGCGCGTCCACGTGCGGATAGCGCCGCAGCGCAGTTTCTATAGCACGGAGCGCATTGCCCATGTCGGGAAATGTAGCCGCGATTTCCAAATCGCGCCCCATTGCAGTGTGCACGGTTGTGTGCCCGTAGTGGCAGTAGATGCAGTCAAACGAACAGGCCTTGCGGTCAAACGGCAGCAGGTTCACGCCCAGCGAGCGTCCAAGCCGCCGGGAGAACAGCGGACCGTAGGTAAGGGTGGTTTCGAGAGGTAGAACGTTCATCTGTTTTGCGCTTTCGCCGGATCACAATCCGGCGGTTTTTACTCTGTCAGTTCCCATACATTTCGCACAGGAATCAGTCCTGGTTCTCCGGTCAGATAATACCGTGCGCTTGACCAAGGGTAATCCGCTGCGGATTCAGCTAAGGCCCAATGCGGTTGCAGTGGGTTGTTATGAATATAGTCCAGTTTTTGCCGCAGAAAATCCGGTGTGAAGACGCTTTTTGGCAGATAGCTGTCCTCCCATACTTTGTAAAGAGGCGCACTCGATCCACGGTGGTTGTGGTGATGAAGTACAGACAGTTTGGGTCAAAGTCGGGGCGCCAACGGGTTGTCATGGTGTGCTTCCTTTTCATGCCTGCTTTCGCCGGATAACAATCCGGCGTGTCTCGGCGTTGTTTGATTGCGCAGAGTGCTGGATTGTGATCCAGCACAAGCATTAAAGGCCAAGGTTTGCCTATGCGCTTTCGCCGGATCATAATCCGGCGTGCCGCGGCGATGTTTGGTCGAGTAGAGTGCTTGTTATTGTACTACGTTTCGTATTTCAGACTACTTTTTCAGCCTTGACTTGATCGCCGAACGAGTAAAATTGTAGGGGAAGATTGGAACCTAATCCCCAGTTACGAATCACAAATCAAAGTGAGGTTACGATGAACAACGATATGATTTACATTCCGGTTGATGTGATCCACGCCTTTATGATCGACACCTTCAAAGCACAGGGCGTTTCCGACGAGGATGCGCAGATTTGCGCGGACGTGCTGATCGCCTCTGACTTGCGCGGCATCGAGTCGCACGGGGTGGGGCGGCTCAAGTATTATTATGACCGCATCCAGATGGGTGTGCAGTTCCCCACGGCGCAGATGGAGATTGTCAAGGATGACGGGGCGACGGCGCTGATTGACGGCCATCACGGCATGGGCCATCCCACAGCTTACCGCTCAATGAAGCTGGCGATGCAGAAGGCGAAGCAGTACGGTATCGGGGCGGTGGCGGTCCGAAACACGACGCACTTTGGTATCGCGGGGTATTACCCGCTGATGGCGGTCAAGGAGGGCCTGATCGGCTTTACGGTGACGAACGCACGCCCATCCATCACGCCGACGTTCGGCGCGGAACCGATGCTGGGGACGAATCCCATCGCCTTCGCCGCGCCTTCGGATATGGACTATCCCTTTTGTTTCGACGGTGCGACGTCCATTTGCCAGCGTGGCAAGGTCGAGGTGGCAGACCGTGCCGGCAAGCCGATCCCCGCAGGCTGGGTCACCAGCTCGGAGGGCGAGTTGATGACCGATCCCGCGCAAATCCTGGTCGATTTGGGAAAGGACAAGGCTGCGTTGCTACCCCTCGGTGGTGCGGGTG
>JBJYXQ010000079.1:0-2982 GCA_046260035.1 Anaerolineae bacterium | reverse complement strand
AGCGGCTGCGCATGGTCGAATCGACTATCGTGGAACGCGGCGTCAGCGATCCCGATTTAGTGCGCGCAATGCAGACGGTACCGCGCCACCGCTTCGTCCCGGCGGAGTACATGGAACAGGCGTATGCCGACCATCCCCTGCCCATCGGCTACGGGCAAACCATCTCCCAGCCCTACATTGTCGCATGGATGACGGAACTGCTGGCCCTGCAACCGGGGGAAAAAGTGCTGGAAATCGGCACGGGATCCGGCTACCAAGCAGCGGTGCTGGCCGAACTGGGCAACATCGACGTGTACAGCATCGAAATCGTGCCGGAGTTGGCCGAACAAGTGGCAACCCGCCTGCGCGATTTGGGCTATACTGACGTCCACCTCAAACAGGGGGATGGCTATTACGGATGGGAAGAGTACGCGCCTTTCGACGCCATTATTGTCACCGCCGCGCCGGATCACCTGCCCGCGCCGTTGGTGCAACAACTCAGAGACGGGGGGCGGCTGGTCATCCCCATCGGACCGCCGGGTGGCTACCAGAGTCTCTGGCAATTCGTCAAAGACGGAGATGATCTACGCGCCTATAACATGGGCGGCGTTACCTTTGTGCCGTTTACCGGTGCAGCAATAGAAAGCGGGAGCACGCCATCTATCCCCTAACCCACCAGCCACGCGCCAGCATAACATAACGCTCCGCAGAGCAACACGACGTCGAAACCGAAGGAGAGCGCCAGCAGCGCTGCCAACACCGACGCGACCACCGAAAGCGCACCATTAATCCCCCACGCCCACGGCAACAGCAATCCAGGGTGAGCTGCCAGCGCGCTCAAGCGCCGCAGTCCTTGCGGGAACGGCATCCCCATCAGCAAACCGGCCGGTGCAAGCGCTAGCACCGCGACAAGCATCCGTGCGCTCAACGGCAGCGCGAGCGTCCGCGCGAAGAGCCATGGCAATCCCACTGCATAGACACCGATCAACCCTATGAGAAGTGCCAGTGCCAGGCGCGTCCCAATGCGTTGCGAGAGCGCGCTGCCGATGCCGGAGAAAAAGAGGATGGCGAACAGCACCGTCGTCATCGCGTAAGCCGGATGACCTAGGAAAAGGATGAAACGCTGTAGTAAGGGAACTTCTACCAGCATAAACCCCAGGCCCAGCAAACCGAAATACGTCAGCTCAGCACGATGGCCCATACCCCCGCCCCGACGCAGCGCCACGACCGGCAGTAAAATCACCACCGCCGCCGCTACGACCGCCAAGAGCAGCAGCGCCACCAGCACGAAATATCCCGCGCCGCCAAAAGGTTGCCAGGTCTTCCCCAACTCTGCCCACACCTGGCGCACCTGCGACCATTTGAAGAAGTGGCCGAAAAACGGGTGTGCGTCGGTGGGAGGGGTCACATCGAAGGGATAAGCCGCGTACCACGCCGCGCGGTCCTCTGCCGCCAACAGGCCGGTGAAGGTCTGGTAGTATTCCGGTTCCTCCAGGACATTGAAGCGGTTAATCTCGCCAGCGTCAATATCGGGTGCGTAGACCATGTCAAAAGCATTCTCTTCGACGAAATGGCGAATGGCGTCCAGTTCCACCGGAGTGAAGGGTACCGTTTTGATGAGCAGCGTCAACGCGGCATAGCCCCGGAAAGCGACGATTTGCTGTGCCGGATCGCCGCCGACCTCTTCCACAGCGATGACGGCAAGGGCAAACGCGCGCAGTGACTCGCTCGGTGGCGTCTGCAACCAGCGGGTGACAACAAGGATGCCGCCGGGCGCAAGCGTGTGCAAATAATCACGAAAGGCTTCGATAGTGTAACGGTAATCCTCAGACAAAGTGTACGCACCGGAGCGGATGGGGCGGTAGGGCGTCGTCAACGCCAGCGTGACGACGTCGTAGCGGGATGCTGTGCGGCGGACGAAGCTCCGCGGATCTTCAACTACGACCGTCACGCGTGGCGTGCGATAGATATCCCCGGCAGCGGCGACGATGAGCGGATTGGCTTCTACGGCGGTGATATGCGCTACCCTCTGAGCCAGCGCCACCCACGTTTCCAGCCCGCCGCGCGGCTCCAACACCAAAATGCGCGCGTCCGGTTTAAGTTGGTAGGCGATAGAAGTAGGCATGTAATCGGCAAATGCAAGATCGTCTAGTGACGCTGTCTCAGGGGAGAGCGTCAGAATGGGGTTCAGGTCATCGCCGTCCACGAGCAAGCCGCGCTGGGGCGGTGGGGCGTCCATATAGCGATAGCTCAAGCCCGGCAGCGAGCGGATGCCGGGGCTTTCAACGACATCCACGCGCGAGAAGCTATTCCACTGCTGCGAGGTTATCTGGGCACCTGGAAATTGCAGGGCGTAGCTGAGACCCTTGTATGGCGAGAGACGCAAATCCAACTTAATGGGACGCAGAAGAAGAAGAGCAAGCCCCCCTGCTACCAACACCCCAGCGACACTGCGGACAACGTGATCAGGTGAGCTGGTTAGCGTCATTCCGCGCCGGTCGGGCCAGGCGAAACCCAATGCCGCTCCACCACCTGCCGCCACACTGAGCCACACAACGCCCTCGCCGCCCAGCCAGACAGGCGCCAGGAGAGCCAGCATACATCCCAGGGCCGATCCTGATAGGTTGATCGCGTAAATGCGTCCCACAGTCTGCGGGTGGATGCTGAACAGCAAGCTCAACACCGCACCGCTACACAAAAACGGTAGCGACAGGCTGATGTACTGCACGACCAGGATCATGATCTGACGGCGATCCCAAGCGATGCTGAACGAGTCGAAGGGCAACCAGTTGAGCGCCAGATAAGCGCCCAAGCTCGTGACGCCATACCCGCAAGCCAACCACGCGAGCATGCGGCGCGGACAATTCCGCCCGAGGCGCGGGAAGAGCGCCAGCCACGCCCCACTGGCCCCGAAACCAAGCATCGCCAGGCTGATGATCATGAAAGCGAAGTGATAGAATTGGGCCACGGAATACAGGCGCGTCAGGTTGATCTCGAAGATCA
>JBJYXQ010000078.1:0-15402 GCA_046260035.1 Anaerolineae bacterium | reverse complement strand
GCCCGGTAAGCGCTGCGCGCCGCCTCTTTAACCTCGTTGATGTAGAAAACATCACCCAACTCATTCAATCTAGTGTTGAGCGTGTCGTAGTACTCAAGTTGCACCAGCCAGTCGGGACGCCCGCGCCGCCAGCGCACCCAGAGGCTCTCCGCCTCCATCACAGATTGCTGCGCCTTCTCCCACTGCTGCGCTTCGAGCGCCACCTCAACATCCACCAGATGGGCATCAATGCGATTGTAGAATGGCTCGCCGGCCTTCTGTAAATCGGCATCGGCCTTCATCTGCGTGCGGATTTGCCCCAAGCGGACCAGCACCTCGTCGCGCGGACGGCCCTGGGCGCGGTACGTCGAAACGCCGATCCCCAGCCCAACCCCCACCACCAGCGCCACCAATGCCAGCCAAGGCGGATCCTTGACAGCAACGTTGACCGGTACAGAGAGCGTCTGGCCATCGTACGTGATAAGCAACTCCCCGGAAAACTGGCCACTCGACATGCCGACCAGGTCGAAATTGACAGGTACAGATAGCAGGCCCCCGGCAGGGACGGTAGTCGCAGGTAGATCCACACCGATAGCATCCGCCGGCAGAACCGTGTCACCATTTGGACCACCCAGGTCCAGCGGCACGACGTGCAAGTCCGCTACCGGCTCGTCTGTGCTGATGAGTAACACGCGAGTTTCCACCTGACCCTGCATAGCAGCCACTGTCAATTGACGGGGCGACACACTCAAGCCCTGGTTAGGGATGGTCTCCTGAGCAGCCGGTGATGCCGTCGCAATGCTTCCGCACAAAAGGGACAACGCAATACACACAAGGATCGCTGTGAATTTCTTCATTCTGTCACTCCTGTCAAGCGCACGTAAACCGTTGGCAGTGTAATGCGAAAACGGCTGCCCTGCCCATCCCCGCTCTCGACCCAGATGCGGCCTCCGTGTTGCTCGATAACTTCTTTAGCAATTGCCAGACCCAGACCCAAGCCACCATGATGCCGGGTCAGGTGATCTTCGACCTGGTAGAAACGTTCAAACACACGCCCTAGCTCTTCTTTGGGTATACCAACACCGTCATCGACCACAGCAATTTCCACACGTCCGGTGTGCGGAATAACCTGCAGCGCGATATGCCCATTTTCGGGAGTAAATTTGACGGCGTTGTTCATCATGTTACTCAAAGCCAGATCGATCTTGCTGCGGTCACCGTGGATAAAAATCGGCGAGGGTGGCACACTGAGGGTCAGCGCTTGTTGTTTTGCCGCCGCAAGAGGCCCCCATTCGTTCGCGAGATCTTCAACAAGGTCTTGCACAACCAGGTTCTCCTGCTTCATCTCGGAGAGACCGGCTTCCAGGTAGTTCAGGTTCGTCATCTGGTCGATAATGGCTTGCAGCTTGCTGGCGCCACGTAGCACCATATCCAAATCGCCAGTTATATCGCCGCTGGCCTGCTCACGCAAGAAGCTGGCGAAGCCCTGGACAATCATCAGCGGGGTGCGCAGCTCGTGCGAGGCGATACTGATGAAGTTTGTTTTGAGGCGGTCAAGATCAGAAAGACGCCGGTTCGCTTCGCGCAGGTTGGCCACCAGACGCGCATTCTCAATGGCGATAGCCGCATACGACGCCATCGCCATGAGCGTATGGATGTCGGCCTCTTCAAACTGCTCGCCGTCCAGCTTGTTGATGGCCTCCAGAACACCGATGCAACGTGTGCGCACTTGCAACGGGACACCGAGCAACGAGCGGGTGTGGAAGCTGATGCTCTGATCCACACCGGTATAGTGGCGCGCATCGCCGCTGACATCCCCGACGATGATCGGTTCGCCGGTTTGGTAGATCGCACCGGCAATGCTGCTATCAAGTGGAATCTTGATTTCACGCAACTCTTCGCGGCTTGAGCCGGTAGAGGCGGCGAAGAACAATTCGCCGGTACGCTCGTCCATCAGCAGAATCGAGGCTGCCTGCGTTCCCAGTAAATCGGCAGCGGTATGGATGATGGTTTCCAACAATTGCGACAGGTCAAGCGTCGAGTTAAGCATCTGGCCGATCGTGACCACACGCTCCAGACGCTCCACCCTCTTTTCAAGCCCTTGAATATCATCGGACTGATTGAGCTGTGTGACTTTAGCCTCCATACTATCTCCTCCGAAATTCGTCCAATAGTCTTAAGTAGCTATCCGAAAATTCAATTTTACCTAGCCATTACGCCTAAAGGCGCGGGATAGAGGGTGTTTTTTCGGATAGATTCTAAGTCTGATAGTCTTTAGTCCGGTAGTTCTGGCGGGACACTACCGTGTCAATTTCATCTTCGCCGGTTATCCAAACCCCTCCATTCCGCTGTGTTGCAGTGTATGCGAAATGCATGGGAGGACAATGTGAAAGTGACTGCCGGGACAGGCTTGCTCGTCATAACCGGGACTTTCGGCCCAGATCTTGCCGCCGTGGGCCTCCACGATGCCGCGCGTGATCGCCAGTCCCAATCCCGGGCCACCTCCTTTGAATGTCGTTGTCCCGGAGGAATGGACCAAAACCTCGCCTGTCTGGTAAAACTTGGTGAAGATCAGTTCTTGCACGGAAGGATCGATCCCAATGCCGGTATCGCTGATGACAATCTCCACGCCGCCCTCAGGGAATTCAGCTTCATCGGGAGGTAGAGCGCGCCCTGAAACAGTGATGGTTCCGCCATCCGGGGTATATTTTAGCGCATTCACCAATAAATGATAGATGGCTTTGCGCATCGCTTCGGTATCAGCCTCAATGATAGGCAGGTCTTCCAATCCCTCCACTGCCAACGTCATATGGCGCTGCACGCACACATCTGCCAGCGTCGCACGCACGGACTGGATCAGCAACGAAAGAATAAGCGGCTCCGGATGGAGTTGC
Source organism: Anaerolineae bacterium (assembly GCA_046260035.1). Classification (GTDB taxonomy): domain Bacteria; phylum Chloroflexota; class Anaerolineae; order B4-G1; family SLSP01; genus DSWT01. Next base: position 12,529 of record JBJYXQ010000078.1, on the reverse strand, counting down.
AGCACCCGGCCATCGATTTTCGCCATGTCGAGGATGCTGCCCACAATTACCTCCATCCGTGCAATGCCCGACTGGATACCGGCAACGATCTGAAAATAGGCATCGTTCTTCTTAACCTGCGGATCGTCCAGCAACATCTGATTGTAGCCGCTGATCACGGTGAGCGGCGTGCGTAGCTCGTGCGATGCCACGCTGATAAAGTCGGACTTGGTGCGGTCCAGCCGTTCCAATTGCTGATAAGCCAACTGCAAATCGTGCGTACGCTCGCTCAGTTGCTGCACCGTCTTCTCCAGCTCACGGTTGACGGTGGAAAGGTTCTCGTAAAGCATAGCATTCTGAACGGCCATCGCCGCCTGGCTGGCAAAGGTAACGGCGAGCGCCTCATCATCTCCGGTATAGGGATTGGAGGTTTCGCGGGTGAGGGAGAGCATACCGATAACGTTTTCCTGGTAGACGAGCGGCACACCAAGCCAAGAACGGGCCGGTGGCAGGTTTTCCACATAATGCCAATCCACGCGCTGTTGCACATCCGGGATCAGCAATGGACGCTGCGTGCGGCGCAAATCCTGGAAAACGTCGTTCTCCTTGATGTGGACACGCACATCGAGTGGTTGCGTACCGGGCGGAAATCCCTTCTCAGCAACCACGACCAGTTGATCACCATACTCCAACATTACCGATCCGCGGTCGAAGGGCACAATGTCAATTAGTCCGTTGAGGATGAGATCCAGGATCTCCGTAAGGTCTAGCGAACGCGAGAGCGCCATCCCCACGCTGTAGAGTCGCTCGGTAATCTGGCGGCGCGTCTGCTCTGCCTGATAATTGGAGGCATTCTGAATCGCCACCGCCACCTGGTCAGCCAGAGCCTCAAGCACCTGCACGTCTTCTGCATTGAACGCGCCCGGCGCATCGTGCTCAATATTGAGTACCCCCAGCAGTTGTCCAGCAACTTCCAGCGGCAGCGCGAGTTCAGAAAAGATCGCAGTTGCCTCTTCGATCACCGTTTCGGGAAATGCCGTTTCATGAAGCGCGATGTAACGCGAGTCTTCGGCGATATTGCTCACGTTAGCGGCCTGACGATGCGCCGCCACCCAGCCCACTACGCCCTCTTCACCCACGGCGAGACGACGGCCCTGTTCACACAACGCCCGCCCAATTTCTCCGGTCCCGGCGCGGGCCACGACATAGTCACCTGCCTCGTCAAGCAGGAAAATGCCGACGTGATAGTAACCATAGTCTTCCTGAATCAATGCGCAGACATGGTTCAGTAATGTCTCCAGATCGAACACAGCAGTGATGTTCTGCGCCACATCCATCGTGGTTTGCAGAGCACGTTGGATGCGTTCAGTAGTACGCAACGTCTGTTCCAGTTTAGCACGCTGCTGACGATCTTGCATGCGCAAACGCTCGATACGCACATAAGTGCGTCGGTGGATCACGTGGACCAACAGCGAAACTGCCAGGGCTGAAACCAGCGCAAAGGCAAAATGCGTCCAAGCTGGATTTGGACCAATCAGTAATGCTACACCAATCCAGCCAAGGACCGTTATCGCCACCATCAATGCCCACCAGGCCGTTGAGAAGACGATAAAGCCGAGACCAATCAACAACAGCGTTACGCTCGTCGTCTGCAAGGGATCAGCAGTAAGATACAGGTGCAGCAGAATGTTCAACAAGGCCAGGAGGCCATCGGCAGCCGCGACCGGGTGCGCCCAACGGAACGGCAGTTCCCAACGGCGGAGTGCCCACAGCAATCCGAAGTTGAGCAATGATGTCAGTGCCGCAAGGGGGATCATGATCGTGGAAATATCGCGAGGCAACACAAAGGCATGGCTGACAGCAAAGAAGGCGAACAGCGCGCCGAAGATCAGCGCCACTGTAGGCAAGCTGTCGCGCAAATCAATGTCGAGTATATCGCGCAACCTGGCTTTCTGCTGTTGCGCGTCTTCCTCAACAAGTGTATTCTTCTGTAGCGGTGTTTCCATATCCATGCATCCTATGCTGCTCGCCTAAGCTGTGCCAGACGACGGGAGAGGCGAAGCAAGAGCCCCTTGTTCCTCCACAGGGATCACGAAACTGAAAATGCTGCCCACACCAACCGTACTCTCGACCCAAATACGACCCCCGTGTTGTTCGACGATCTCACGGCATATCGGGAGTCCGAGCCCGGTTCCACGGGCAGCATAACCAAGTGTGTTGGAAATCTGCTTGAACTTTTCGAACACCTGAGAGAATTTCTCCGGTGGAATACCAACGCCTGTATCCTCAACACTGATCCACAACCATTGGTCAGGCGCATCAGACGTTTTCAGGCTGCGGAGGGCTGCGGGCGCCTGATCAGCTTGCCCGTCGATGCAGCGCGCACGGACGACGATCTCCCCCTCAGACGTGAACTTCAGAGCATTGCCGAGTAGATTGGTCATCACCTGCACCATGCGGTCGCGGTCCACGGTCACCACCGGTGGAAGGTCCTGCACATCGACCCGTATCGGCAGGTTTTTCTGCAACGACAGCGTCTGCATGCCATTCACCGCCGTATCAATGATCTCCTGGAAGGGGATTTCATCCCTGGACCACTCAGACTTACCCGATTCCATCTTCGCAATATCGAGCACATCGTTGATCAGGCGCGTCAGGCGTTCACCTTCGCCGATGATGATCTTCAGGTTTTCGGTGATGCGTTCCACGGCCCAACGCCCACGCCGGTCGCTATCGTCAATGCGCGAGACCAACTCCTGCTCAAACATCTTCTGAATCAGTCGCACAAAACCGATGACCGACGTGAGGGGTGTGCGCAGTTCGTGAGACACCATCGAGATAAAGTCGGTCTTCATGCGATCGACAGCTTGTTCGTGAGTGATATCCTGCAATACGGTAATCACTCCCGAAGTATTCGCATCAGCGATTGCAGGCAGCGACGTTTCCTTTTCCTGGTCCACCAGGCCCCGTTCGACCAGCCCACAGGCCGAGACTTTGTATACCTTGCCTTCAATCTCATCGCGACCGCCCAAGGCTTCCCCGGTCATATTCTGCGTTTGGACCTGACCAGGATAATCTGAGGCCGTCTCAATCAGCAGAGCCAGCGATTCGGACGACAGCACCGTCGCCAAGGGGATGCCAAATAGCTGGTCAACGGGGACGCCCACAATGTCGACAAAGGCAGGATTTGCCAGCACGATTTTGGCAGCGGGATCGGTCACGACCAGCGCGTCGGTGATGTTCTGAATGATGGTGTCCAAGCGGTCGCGCTCGGACACAAGCTGGCTCGTCCGCTCAGCGACGCGCGCTTCCAGAGAACGGTTGTAGTCCTGCAACGTCTCGTAAAGTTGCGCATTGTATAGTGCAGCCGCAGCTTGGTGGCCCAGTAAGTCCAAGTTATTGACTTCTTCGCGGGTAAACAGGTCACCGGAATTCTTGGCACCGAACGCATAAATACCCAGCAAGGTACTACGCTGCATCAGCGCCAAACACAACTCGCATCCAGCCGTCACGAGCGGCTCAATGGTCTGGGCGATATCTTCCGGCAGACGTTGACGTTCCTGCACAACCAGGGGATCGCGGTGATCGCACAACCAGGGGACCAGCAACGAATCGCTCGGGATACACATGGTGTTCTCACGGTCGACATAGGCACATCTGCCATCATTCGGCAGCAAAATGCGGGCTGAAGTCAATCCCAGCCGTTGCGAGACATCCTTCGTCAGCAAATTGTACACATCGTCCTGCATCACCGTGGCCGATAATTGACGGCCCACATCGCGCAACATGAGGGCAAAATCGAGTTGTTCTTTGTAGAAAACGCGATTGACAAACTGCTCCACGTAGATGCGCAGTGGGTTAAAAACAGTAAAAAGCACGACAGTTGCAATGATCCCGGCCCAGAAATGGTTAGGCTGACCATCGACTGGGGGGAGCAGATCCCCAGCAATCAAGAGCACGAGGAAATAGAGCAACACCAACGCGCCACCGGTCAGCACATACACCAGGGTGCGATTCATGAAGCGATCTACATCCATCAGCCCGAAACGGAAAATGGAGACCATAAACGCAATGGGAACCAAAAGCAAGGATAAGTTGACGATAGAAAGCGGCAGCCAGGTCACATTAAAAAATAGCGAGGGTAACGCGTAAAACAGAATCCATGGCGTCAAGGCCAGGATCAACCCCAAAATAATCCAGCGGATCTGGTTGCGTACGCCTGGCCGGTGACTCGTGAAGTACGTGTGTGTGAGAGCTGCCACGGCCAGAGCCAATTGCAGCATCATCAAAGGGTTAGCGACGGCGAACATCGCGTTGCGCTGCCCCAAAAGGGTATCACCGCCAAACAAAAGGCCAGCGGCTATAGAAACGACCGGCGTGAAGAGATGGATGATCCACGGCAGCCAGGGGAAACGGCGCAGCGGGGCTTTCTTTTCCGGGAAGAGCAACAGCGCGTGTAACAACAGACTAAACGTCAGCCATATGGAAATTGCATCGAGGGGGATAAAAAACCATGCCCAGGCGACAGCCATATTGGCGCTTGCCGTGCGGAGCAGATTGTTGATTTGATTCAGCCCAGCCATGATGAAATCGAAGCTGATCAATCGCGTCGCCAGATCGCGCCCTTTACCGGTGATGAGGGTCACCGCCACGACGTTCATCACCAGCCCAATGATCCACAGCGCACCGCCGCGCCATAGCAAGGGCAAAGCCCGATAATTTTCCCAGGTGACGTAGATGCGCTGCTCCTTGCCATCACGCAGAACAGTATAAACCAAACTGTGCGTAGATTGTTCGGCAGATTGTCTACCGGCGAACTGCTGTAGCCAATAGAACGGCGTCAGGAGATTATCATTGACATCCAGATCATCGATCTTGAGGATGGAGTCACCAGTATGAAGGGGAGAGTCTGGGAAGACCTGTTCAACGACGAGCTGCGGGCCGAAGAAGACACCAGTCTGGTCGCTATAGGCGTGCTGGTACACAACGAAAATCCAGATTTCATAAAACAGCGCCCCGATTGCCAATATCAGCAATAAGGGTATGCGGATATGAAGATACTTCTGTTCGCGTTCGACCGTCACCCCGCCCCCCGCACGTGCACGCGCAATCAAAAGCCTACGTCAACGCCAGAAAACACGATACAACGCATTTCAATTCTATCACATCGCAGATCAGAAGCAAATGCTTTAAATACCGCTCAAACTTGATTGAGGGCCGTGCGCATCCGCTCCAGTCCTTCCACAAGTAGCGCCCGTGGGCAGCCGAAATTCAGCCGGACGAAGCCCTCTCCGCCCGGCCCGAAAGTTGCGCCGTCGTTCATCGCGACGCTGGCCTCATTGAGGAAGAAATCGTGCGCATTGCCAGGGATGCCAGCGGATCGACAATCGAGCCACGCCAGGTACGTTCCTTCCGGCGAGACGACAGTCACACCCGGCATATGTTGTTCCACAAAAGCGACGACAAAATCCCGGTTCGCCTCCAGGTAACGAAGCAGCGCAGTGAGCCATGGTTGTCCTTCCTGATATGCCGCCAGCGCCGCCGTGTAACCAAGCAGATTGACCGAATCGACGATGCCCCGACGCGCAGCCAGATAACGCTTTCGCAGTTCGGCGTCTGGGATCACAGCGAACGAGCAATGCAACCCGGCGATGTTGAACGTCTTGCTCGGTGCCATCAACGTGATCGTGCGCGCAGCAATCTCAGGTGCGAGCGCGGCGATAGGGATATGGCGGTGACCACTGAAGATCAAATCGCCATGGATTTCGTCGGAGCAAATGAACAGGTCATGACGCAGGCACAGTTCAGCCATACGCGTCAACTCGTCCTCGCGGAAGACGCGTCCTACGGGATTGTGAGGATTACACAACAAGAACATCCGCGTACGATCGGTCAACGTGTGCGCGAACAACTCGAAGTCCACACTGTAGTGCCCATCAACGCCACGTGTCAGCTCCATCGCGTGCGTCTCCGTGCCGGCAGTGTCGGCGGCGTGGAGGATCGGTGGATAGACCGGCGTCTGGATGAGCAAACCATCGCCTGGCGCGAGCAACGCTTGCACTGCCAGGTTGAAAGCCGTCACCACGCCCGGCAGAAAGAGAATGGCTTCCGGCGCGACTGTCCAGCTGTAAAGCTCCTGCAGGCGCGCGACAATCACCTCCACCAGCGCCCCAGGGCACGCCTCGTAGCCGAAGACACCGTGCGCAACCCGCGCTTGCAACGCCGCGATCACCGGTTCCGGCGCACCGAAGTCCATGTCAGCTACCCACATCGGCAGAGCATCTTCGCCGTAATACTGCCACTTGATACATTCCGTCACGCGACGGTCAATAATGCGGTCAAAATCGTAGCGTGAATTTTCACGAGTCAAAGGGAACCTCCTGGAGAAGAGAATGAGAGAATCTGCGAATCAGCAAATCATGCCGCAACGCTTAACTCATAACTCGCAACGCCGTTATTGTAGCCTTCCCGACAAAAGAGACAAATTGCGTTTTATGCATCCACCATTACAATACCCCTGTGATGCATTTGTTGATCGTGAAGGATGCTAATCTTCATAATATGAAGTAAATTAGCGTAGATTGGCAAGACCAGCAGTTGCGCGAAAAATATATACATCGTCTTAGGAGGAAAATACCCATGGCGAAGAAAAACAAAGGGAAGGACAAAAAGGATAAAAAAGGAAAGACCGCGCCCCCCGAGCCCAAGGAAAAGGTCTCCAAAAGCAAACACACCGTCGTCATCGACGGCGAGGAGATTGCCTACACCGCCACGGCGGGCACGCTGATCCTCAAAGATGAAGAGGACAAGCCCAAAGCCTCGCTCTTCTACGTGGCGTATACCCGCGACGGCGTGGAAGATGTAGCACAGCGCCCCATCACGTTCTCGTTCAACGGCGGGCCGGGATCGTCCTCGGTGTGGTTGCACCTGGGCGTCGTTGGCCCGCGCCGCGTGCTGATGGATCCCGAAGGTGATCAACTACAGCCGCCGTACAAACTCGTCAACAACGAGTATTCGCTGTTGGATGTGACGGATCTGGTCTTCATCGATCCGGTAAGTACCGGCTACAGCCGCGCCGTCCAGGGAGAAGAAGCCAAACAGTTCCACGGCGTCGAGCAAGACATCAAATCCGTCGGAGAGTTCATTCGCCTCTACACCACACGTGCCAAACGCTGGGCTTCGCCCAAGTTCCTGATCGGTGAAAGCTACGGCACAACGCGTGCCGCCGGACTCTCGGGCCATCTGCAAGATGAAATCGGGATGTACCTCAACGGCATCATGCTCGTGTCATCGGTGCTGAACTTCCAAAGCATCCTCTTCAACCTGGGCAATGATCTACCCTATATCGTCTTCCTGCCCACCTATGCAGCGGCGGCGTGGTTCCACAAGCGCTTGCCCGACGACCTGCAACAGCAGGACTTGCGCGCCGTGCTCGCCGAGGTCAAGGCATTCGCCGAGCGCGAGTACGCGTTGGCTTTGATGCAAGGCGCACGGCTATCGGACGAAGAACAGCAGCAAATTGTGAGCCGGCTGGCACGCTATACCGGCCTCTCCGAGACCTACATTGAGCGAACCAACCTGCGCATTAACATTCACCGCTTCGTCAAAGAACTGCTGCGCGACGAGCGCCGCACCATTGGGCGCTTCGACGCGCGATTCAAAGGCATTGACCGTGACGCTGCAGGCGAACGACACGAGTATGATCCGAGTTACGCCATCATCCAGGGATCCTACACAGCGATGTTGAATGACTACGTGCGTTCCGAACTGCACTTCAAGAGCGATTTGCCCTACGAAATCCTCACTGGCAACGTGCATCCGTGGGATTACAGCAAGTTCCAGAACCAGTACGTCAACGTCGCCGAGACCCTGCGTGGAGCGATGACCCAGAACCCGTTCCTCAAAGTCTTCGTCGGCAACGGCTATTACGACCTGGCGACGCCGTTCTTCGCCACCGAATACACCTTCGACCACCTGGAACTTGATCCAAGCCTGCAAGATCACGTCACGATGTGCTACTACGAGGCCGGGCACATGATGTACCTGCACCAGCCTTCGCTGGCCAAACTCAAAGCGGATCTGGCACGTTTCCTGGTAGCGGCGCTACCGCAGGCAGAATGACATTGACGATTCATGGAGTGCAAGCTGACAGCTTGCGCTACGGCCATATTTGTTCTCTAGGAGCTATGGATGACTCAAAACACAGTCCCTTTGCGGGGTGAAATTCCCGAACAGTACACGTGGAACGCGCCGAGTGTTTTCCCCTCTTACGTCGAATGGGAAGAAGAACTGGCGAGTGTTCTGCAAAGTCTCGACACAATCAAGGCATTCCAAGGCCAACTGGGCAACGGCCCTACGGTGTTGGCCGACGCTGTAGATAAGATAGAAGCGCTTTATCGTCGCCTCGGCAAGGTATTTGTCTATGCCTATCTCCATCACGCCGTCGATCTGGGCGACCAAACGGCGACGGCAGCAGTGGGCAAGGCGCGGAGCGTCTTCGGGCAAGTGCTGGCGACGACGGCCTTCCTCGATCCAGAATTGTTGAGCATCGGCGAGGACACCTTACGCACGTGGATCGCTGAAGAGCCACGTCTGACACAGTTTACCCACTACATCGATGATCTCTTCCGTAAGCAAGCGCATGTGCGTTCGGCGGAAGTGGAAGAGTTGCTGGGTATGCTTGCCGACCCCTTCGGCAGCACCGGCTCCGTAGCCGAGATGCTGACCGACGCGGATTTTCACTTCGCCCCGGCGACCGCCAGCGACGGCAGCGAGCGGCCGTTGACGCAGGGGACGCTGCAAGGCATCCTCGCCAGCTCTGATCGCGAGGCCCGGCGCACAGCATGGGAAAACTACACCGATCAACATCTCGCGTTCAAAAATACACTTGCCGCAAATCTGGCAACGTCCATTAAGCAAAATGTCTTTAGGATGCGAGCGCGACGCTACGATTCCACGTTAGAAGCGGCGCTCTTCCAGCACAACATTCCTACATCCGTCTTTCACAACCTTATCGACACCTTCCGCGCCAACTTGCCCACATGGCATCGTTACTGGGCCGTCCGTCGCAAAGCGCTCGGCGTCGATACGCTACAGCCTTACGACATCTGGGCACCACTCTCCGGCGAACGCCCCCACATCTCCTACGAGCAGGCCGTGGACTTGATCTGCGCCGGTCTCGCGCCGATGGGCGAATCATACGTACAAACCGTGCGCCGGGGCTGCCTCGAAGACCGTTGGGTCGACGTCTATCCCAACCAGGGCAAAGGCGCGGGCGCGTTCTCGGCAGGGCAGCCGGGCACGTTCCCCTTCATCGTGATGAACTACAACAGCGACGTCTTCAGCCTCAGCACACTGGCGCACGAGCTGGGGCACTCGATGCACTCGTATCTCACCTGGGAGAACCAACCCATCCTCTACAGTGACTATTCACTCTTCGTAGCCGAAGTCGCCTCCAACTTCCACCAGGCGTTGGTGCGCGCGCATCTTCTGGAGACGCAGACCGATCCGGCGTTCCAGATCAACGTCATCGAAGAGGCTATGTCCAACTTCCACCGCTACTTCTTCATCATGCCCACGCTGGCGCGCTTTGAACTGGAAGTCCACCAGCGGGTGGAGCGCGGGCAAGGTCTCACCGCCGACGATATGAACACGCTGATGGCCGATCTTTTCAGCGAGGGTTACGGCGACGAAATGCACGTGGATCACGACCGCGTGGGCATCACCTGGGCCACCTTCGGGCACCTTTACGTCGATTACTACGTTTACCAGTACGCCACTGGCCTCTCCGGTGCGAACGCCCTTGCGCGGCGGGTGCTTTCCGGCGGGCAGAGCGCGGTGGATGGCTATCTCGGCTTCCTCAAGGCGGGCAGCTCGCTTTACCCGCTGGATGCGCTCAAACTAGCCGGTGTAGATTTGACCACGCCCGCCGCCGTCGAAGTGACGTTTGGCGTGCTCGCCGCGCTGGTCGACAAACTCGAAACGTTGGTCTAAGAGGCACTTTGACAACCCCGTCACATAAGACAAAACCGGCGATCCCTCCCGCACTCGGATTGGCGGTCGGCGTCACAGCCGCGTCAACCGCCTCGACGTTCATCCGCCTGGCACAAGGCAGTATGACCTCGCTGGCAGTCGCCGCGTGGCGTTTGACGATTGCCACGCTCATCCTGGCCCCATTCGCAGTGACAACACGCCGCGCAGAGTGGCGCACGCTGTCCCGGCGCGAGTGGGGCCTGATCGTGGCCTCCGGACTTTTACTCGCCGTGCACTTTTACACGTGGATTACCTCCCTGGCTCTGACGTCCGTGGCGGCATCGGTGGTGCTGGTCGCCGTCGCCCCGCTCTTCGTGGGCGCAATCTCGCACTTCTTCCTGAAAGAACGCATGTCGCGCCGGATGGTAATAGGAATGGCCGTTGCTCTCGCCGGTTCGCTCATCATCGGATTGGCGGATGCGGGTGAAGGAGCGCACCAGCTAGTCGGCGATGTATTGGCGCTGCTCGGCGCACTGGCTGTGGCAGGCTACATGCTCATCGGGCGACGATCACGCGCACGGTTATCCTTACTCGGGTATGTTTTCCCCGTCTATGGGACGGCGGCCCTGGCCTTGATGGGAGCCGCGCTGTTCAGCGGTGTCGAACTCACCGGCTATCCGGCGCAAGCGTGGCTCTGGCTGGTACTCGTGGCCGTCTTCCCCCAGATCGTTGGGCATTCATCGCTCAACTGGGCGCTCGGTCACGTCTCCGCGACGTTCGTCGCGCTCGCGGTACTGGCGGAACCCATCGGCTCGACGCTGCTGGCCTGGCTTGTCTTGAAGGAGCCGCCAACGTTTACCACGCTTATCGGTGGAGTGCTCATTTTAATCGGCATTGCGGCGGCAAGCGCCAAACCCACACGAACCAGGACACTATCATGAATCTGCTGCTTTTATTCATCCTTGGCGCTATCTGGGGGACATCGTTCCTCTTCATCAAAATCGTCGTAGGCGAAGTGCCGCCGATGACGCTGGTCGCAGGGCGATTGGGCCTTGCCGCCGCTGTGATGTGGGCCTTTCTGCGGCTGCGCGGCGTATCTTTCCCCCGCGAACGACGTCTGTGGGGCGTCTACGCAGTCACCGGATTGCTCAACGGTGCGCTGCCCTTCTCGCTCATCTCGTGGGGCGAACAATACATCACCAGCGGATTGGCCGCTTTGCTGCAGTCGACCACGCCGATTTTCACCATCATTTTGGCCCACTTCCTCACGCACGATGAGCGTTTCACGACGAAAAAAGTGCTCGGTATCGTGCTTGGCTTCGTCGGTGTAGGATTGCTGATGTGGCCTGAATTGCGCCAAGGTGTGCGAGCCTCCCTGTGGGGAGAGCTTGCTATCGTCGGCTCGTCGGTCTCGTACGCCATCGCCAGCATCTTTGCGCGGCGACGGTTACACAATGAACCCCCGCTCGTCTCCGCCGCCGGGCAGTTCACGATGGGTTTTGTCTACATCCTGCCACTGAGCCTGCTTATCGAACGTCCCTTCAACCTGTCGCCTTCGTGGACAACACTGGCGAGTTGGGGCACGCTTGCACTGTTGGGCACAGCCATTGCTTATGCGATCTATTACACCTTGCTTCAACGCACCAGCGCGACCTTCACCACGACAGTCACGTACATCGTCCCGATCAATGGCCTGATCCTGGGAGCGTTGATTTTGAACGAGCCCATCCACGCCGGGCTGCTTCTCAGCCTGGGACTTATCCTGAGCGGTGTTTTATTGGTGAGGGCGAAAGAGAACAAGAATGCAGGATGAACTGAGGGAACGCATAGCGGGCGTCGCCGTGGGCGCGGCGATAGGCGATGCTTTGGGAATGCCACTGGAATTTGGGCCGCCACGTCCAGCAGATCAGTTGGTGCGCGAGATGTTGCCGGGGCGTATCCCTGCCGGAACCTTCACCGACGATACAGAGATGGCGCTGGCGCTCGCGGAGAGCTTGCTCACTTATCGCCCACTAAACCCGGAAGACCTGGCGCAGCGCTTCGTGACGTGGATTGAGAGCCACCCGCCGGATGTTGGGATTCACACCGCATCTGTGCTGCAGCGTATCGCCAGCGGTGAACCGTGGGGAACCGCCGTCGCTACCGTGCAGTTACACAACCCTGATTCGGCAGGCAATGGCTCGCTGATGCGCTGTTGGCCGGTCGCGCTGGCCTATTGGGATGATCTGGACCGCCTGGTAGCCGATAGCGTTCTCCAAAGCCAGGTCACGCATCCCCACCCGGAGTGCAACGCGGGGAGCGCGTTCGTCAATGCTGCCATCTTTCATCTATTTCACGGTCTCGAACCAGAAGCCGCTATTGCACACGCATTGGATGACGCGGATGTGCCAGGAGCCTTGCGCACTGTGATCGAAGCCGCGCCAAGCAAAAACCGGCACAACCTGCCCAACAGTGGCTGGATTCGCCACACCCTGGAAAGCGCCGTCTGGGGCCTGCTCACCACGGACACCTTCGAAGATGCCGTTGTCAACGTCGTCAATCTCGGCAACGACGCGGACACCGCGGGCGCGGTCGTCGG
>JBJYXQ010000077.1:4262-15345 GCA_046260035.1 Anaerolineae bacterium | reverse complement strand
CGGAGCGCGCGGTGCCGACGTTGTCCCATGAAGGCCCCCAGGCTGTCCTGGCCCGCATCGCAGATCTGGTGGATGTACTTGCTGCCGAGATCGGTCAACGGCCGGTGGCGTTGGGGATGGGCGTGCCTGGCTTGGCAGATGTGACACGCGGTGTGGTCAAATTCCTGCCCAACCTGCCGACGAACTGGCGCGATGTCCCGGTGCGAGATATCCTTGTGCCGCGCATCGGCTGCCTGGTCTACCTGCTCAACGATGTGCGGACGGCAACGTTGGGCGAACTCACTTTCGGGGTGGGGCGCGACCAGCCCAGCGTGACGATGGCCTTCTTTGCGTTGGGCACGGGCATCGGCGGAGGAGTGGTCATCGATGGCAAACTGCGCCTCGGACCTCTTGGCGCGGCAGGCGAACTGGGCCACCAAACCATTTTACCCGACGGGCCTTTGTGCGGCTGTGGAAATCACGGTTGTTTGGAGACGCTCGCCAGCGGCCCGGCGATTGTTGCGCAGGGTGTGTGGCTGCTGCAAAGCGGACGCGCGCCGTACCTCTATGATATCGTGGAAGGCGATGTGTCGCGCATCACGCCGCGTGAGATGGCGCAGGCTGCTGACGCGGGCGACGATGCTGTGCGCGATGCACTCGTGCGTGCTGCTGAGTACCTGGGGATCGGTGTTGCCAACGTCGTTGTGACGCTGCATCCCGACCTGGTCGTCCTCGGCGGCAGCGTCGCGCAGATCGGGCCGCTGCTGTTCGACAGCGTCCGTGCGACCGTGCAACGCCGTGTGGGGATGTTTCCACCAGACAATGTGCGCATCGAACCGTCGCAGCTTGGCCATCAAGCTGGTTTATTTGGCGGTATTGCACTGGCCATGCGCGGCGATATGGGGGTATAATTGTATTAGCGTTTCAACGCTCGCGTTCTAACGCTCGTATTTTCACATTCGTGGTTTGACATTTCATAAACTACGCAATCCATAACCCAAATCCAAAGGAGGATAACAATGGATTACACGTACCTAGATATAGCAAAAATGATTGACCACTCCTTATTGAGTCCCACGATGGACGTGGCGACACTGGAAAACGGCATCATGGTCGGGTTAGCCTACGATACAGCGAGCGTCTGCATTATGCCATACTATCTCAAACGTTGCGCGCAACTGCTCCATGGCTCCACGATTAAGGCCAGTTGTACCATCGGCTTCCCGCACGGCGGGCACACTACGGCGATCAAGGTTGCCGAGGCGGAACAGGCGCTGGAGGATGGCGGGCAAGAGTTGGACATGGTGGTGAACATCAGCAAAGTGCTCAGTGGCGATTGGACTTACGTGCGCAACGAGATCAAGGCTGTGGTCGATGTGGCACACGCGGCAGGACAGAAGGTGAAGGTGATCTTCGAAAACTGCTATCTCCAGGATGAGCACAAGATCAAGTTGTGCGAAATCTGCGGCGAGGTTGGGGCAGACTGGGTGAAGACCTCGACTGGCTACGGCACCGGCGGTGCGACCATCGAGGATCTCAAGTTGATGCGAGAACATTCCCCCGCACACGTACAGGTGAAGGCTGCGGGCGGCGTGCGCACCCTCGACGCGCTCCTTGAAGTGCGTGCAGTTGGCGCGACCCGCGTGGGCGCTTCGGGGACGGTGAAGATTCTCGACGAGTGCCGTGCACGATTGGGGCTGGAACCGATTCAGATCGCAGATAAGAGTGCGCCTGCGGGATATTGAGATAAGATTTCCTGTGGCGAGTTTCAATGGACCGTGAGATTTTCGAAGCATGGGTGGCGGAGGCGCTAGACGCGCTGCCTGATGCCTTCCGCGACCGCCTGGAGAACGTTGAGGTGGTCGTCGAAGACTGGCCCGACCGTGATACGTTGCGCCGGGCTGCCGTGTCGCATCCTGCAGGACTCCTCGGATTCTATCATGGCGTTCCGCAGACGCAGCGCACCCACTATTACGGCCTGGTGCTGCCGGACAAGATTTCCATTTATCGCCGGCCCATCGAATTGCATTGCCACACGCCGCAAGAGATCCGCGAGACCATCCATCACGTTTTACGCCACGAAATCGCCCATCATTTCGGGATCAGCGATGCGCGTCTCAAAGATATGGGCGCGTATTGAAGCTTGAGGTAAATCAAAACGTCCAGCGTGATCCAACACGCTGGACGTTTTCTTGTTTACGCCGTGATTTGCCTACGGTGTGACGTCGCCGTTAAGCGCGGTGAGGTCTTTCAGTGCCGGGATGTAGTAGTCCTCCAGGTATTCCTGCACCATACGCCGTGTTGAGAAGTGCGGGCCGACGGTGCGAATAGCCTCTTTCATCATCGTGACCCACCCGCGCGGGATGTCATCGCGGTCGCGTTTGTAGAACAGCGGGACGACCTGTTCTTCGAGAACACGATACAGTGCATCAGCGTCGGCGTCATCCTGCAAGTTGGGATCGTCGTAGTCTTGCCCGGCAGCAATCGCCCACCCATTGCGCCCGTTGTAGGCCTCGGCCCACCATCCGTCGAGGACGCTCAAGTTCAGAAGGCCGTTGAGCGCGGCCTTCATCCCACTCGTACCGCTCGCCTCCATCGGTTTGCGCGGCGTATTCAGCCACACATCGACACCCTGGACCATGTAGCGGGCGACGTGCATATCGTAGTCTTCGACAAAGGCGATACGTCCGCCGAACTCCGGGTTGCGTGCAATGTTGTAGATTTGTTGCATCAGCAGTTTACCAGGATCGTCGGCGGGATGTGCTTTGCCGGCGAAGACAATCTGGATAGGATGGTAACGGTCGTGGATGAGGACCTTCAACCGTTCGAGGTCGCGGAAGATGAGGTTGGCGCGTTTGTACGTGGCAAAGCGGCGGGCAAACCCGATCACCAGTGCGTCGGGATCGAGGAAGATACCGGAACTGAGCAGTTGGTCGGGAGGCGTGGCCTGTTGCATTCGCGCCTCTCGCGCCCGTTCCCGCATCGTAGCGAACATCTTGCGCTTCAGGAAGAGGTGCGCATCCCAAAGTCGTTCATCGGGGATTTCCTCAACGCACGCCCACAGCAGTGGATTATCCTGGTTCGCGATCCAATCCGGGCTGAGGTAGCGGCGATAGAGCCTGTGCATCGCTTCGCCAGTCCATGAGGGTAGATGGATGCCATTGGTTACATGACCGATGGGTACGTCGTCGACCGATTTTTCCGGCCAGAGGCTGTGCCACATTTTGCGTGAAACTTCTCCGTGCAGTGCGCTGACCGCGTTGGAACGCCCTGCCATCGTCAGGGCCAGTTTGGTCATATTGAAAGCTTCCTCGTTGTTCATCTTGTGACTGCCCAGGAGCAGGAATTCCTCGCGGTTCAGATTGAGCTGCGGCCAGAAATGGTAGAAGTATTTGTCGATGAGGTTGAAGTCGAAGGTGTCATGACCGGCCGGAACCGGGGTGTGGGTGGTGAAGACTGTGCCGGCACGCACGTGTGTGCGCGCGTCCTCGAAGGACATCCCCTGAGCGATAAACTCGCGCGCGCGTTCGAGCACCATAAATGCCGAATGGCCTTCGTTGATGTGCCAGACGACTGGCTGGATGCCCATCCGGCGCAGAATCTGCACGCCCCCGATGCCGAGGAGAATCTCTTGCTGGATGCGCATTTCACGGTCGCCGCCGTACAGCCGTGCTGTCAGTTGGCGATCCCAGGGCGCGTTTTCCTCGACGTCAGCGTCCATCAGATAGAGCTGGGTACGTCCCACCAGCACTTCCCAGACTCGGAGCTGGATATCGCGGTCTCCCACTTTCACCGTGACGAGTTGTTTGTCGCCGTTACCGTTCAATGCCGGGCGCATCGCGGTTTCCTCGGTGTTGAGCGGTGGATAAATCGCTTCCTGCCAGCCGCTGTGATCCAATCTTTGGCGGAAATAGCCTTGTTCGTAGAGGAAACCCACGGCCACGAGGGGCAGGCCTATATCGCTCGCTTCCTTGATGTGGTCCCCGGAGAGTACTCCAAGTCCGCCAGAATAGATGGGGAGCGAGCTGTGCAACCCGAACTCCGCCGACATATAGGCGACGGGATTTTTGCTATACCATTGTGTGCTGCCGTGCGTGTCCTTGTCCATCTCCATCATTACTGCGTCGAAATCGCGCAGGAAAATCGGGTCTTTGGCCAATTCGTTGAGATTCTCCTGAGGGGTCTCGCGCAGGATACGCACCGGATTGTGTCGGGTCGTCGTCCATAGGGTACGATCCAGTTGCTTGAAGAGATCGCGCGACGCGCGATGCCACGCCCACCAGAAGTTGTAGGCGAGTTCCTCAAGACGTGTTAGGCGTGGCGGAAGTTTTTTCTGTAAACTAGATGGTTTTGCCTTGTTCATAATTTCCTTCCATTCCTTTATATTTTCCAATGATATTTCTTTGAGTGAATAATTACACTGTCAAGGGCGCGGTTTCCCGCGCCCCTGATAAGATCAATGGTCCCCAGACACTTAAGGTCTGATCCATATGACTAACACAAACATGATCATAGCGACAATGCCAAATTCTAACAACACTCGGCGAGTCATCTGTCCGAGCAGATATTGGTAGCTCAACCCGCTGAGCAAGTACAACGCCAGTGTCAACATCGTGGCGGCGGTCCAGGTTGAGACCGGCCAGTAGCCCAAGACCCAGGCCATCTCGCTGACCAGCAGAGCGATAATTCCGCTGAAGAGCAGCACCTTTGTCCACTTAGCACCGCTGGCGCTCAACAGATCGCAGGCCAGCAAGCCCATCAGCGTGAGCATTGCTGGACCGGTGATCAACGCGCGCCCTTGCTCACGCAGGATGATGCTGGCGAGCGCGAATCCGAGCAGATAATCGGCAATGTTGAGTAACGTGCGGGCGCTCGTATAGCCCGGGCTGTCCGGTGAGAAGGCGCGGTAACTCAGGTGCATCAGCAGGCCGATGAGCACCCCGCCGATCAAGAGCGTGACCAGCCAGACTGGCCACGAGGTCGCGCGGATCAATAGCATTGAGGCCAATAGCGTCCCCAGGGTGGGGGTAATCATCGAGAAGATGAGCAGGCGTTCCTGGCTTTCGTGCAGAGGATGGCTCTGGATCAGTGAGAAGGTGCCCGTGGCGACCAGTCCTACCATAAGCAGCGTCAACAGCCAGTCGCCACCAAAGCTGAGCTGTAGCGGCGATCCCAGGATGCGCCGCACACCCCAGGCTAAGGTAGGTAGTTCTACAAAGCGAAAGAGCGTAGCGCTTGCCAGAGTTGCTGCCAGTATCACACTGAGCCGTTCGCGCTCTGGGTTTTGACTCTCTCCTCTTGACATAAACATGACGCTATTCTAACGCGGGGAAGGTATTTGTCAACTTTTCGCTTTTCACCAGGGGGGCTTATCATTCTTCTGGTGTACTGGGCCTCAGGTTCCTGCTGGCTCAAAACAGACCTGAGGGTCGGGGATTAAGGCGCATTATTGTGGCGGGGTTCACCCCGCCACAATAATGCGCCTTTAATGTTTATTTTAGGTCGCGGGTAAGAGCGTCCAGGAATTCATGGTTCGTGCGCGTGCGACGCATTTGTTGCAGAAGCGCCTCGGTGGCCGCGGTGACGTCGTAACCGGGTGTGGTGGGGCTACCGGCCATCATTTGCGAAAGCATGCGGCGCAGCAGCCACACCTTGCGCACTGTTTCCTTATCCAAGAGTAATTCCTCGCGCCGCGTGCCGGAGCGTAGAATGTCGAAGGCCGGGAAGATGCGTCGTTCTTGTAGCTTGCGGTTCAGGTGCAACTCCATATTACCGGTGCCCTTAAATTCCTCGTAGATCATATCATCCATCCGGCTGCCTGTATCGATCAAGCATGTCGCGAGGATCGTGAGACTGCCTCCCTCTTCGATATTGCGCGCCGCGCCGAAGAATTTCTTGGGCGGATAGAGGGCTGCCGGGTCAAGGCCGCCGGAGAGGGTGCGCCCGCTCGGTTGTACCACCAGGTTATACGCGCGTGTCAGGCGTGTCAGGCTGTCCATCAAGATGACGACGTCGCGCCCGATTTCGACCAGACGCTTGGCGCGGTTGAGTGCCATTTCCGCCACCTGGGTTTGATGCCCGACCTCTTCATCGAAGGTGGAGCTACTCACCTCGGCTTCCACTGAGCGGTCCATGTCGGTGACTTCTTCGGGGCGCTCCCCGATGAGGACGACCATCAAGTGCACCTCGGGGTGGTTTTCCGAGATCGCGTTAGCGACCTTTTGCAGAACGGTGGTTTTGCCGGCCTTGGGTGGCGAGACGATCAGGCCACGCTGCCCCAAACCAATCGGAGCAACCAAATCCAACAGCCGTTCGGTCAGGTTGCGAGGATCGTTAGTCAGGTTAAACTTCTGTTCCGGGAAGATCGGCGTCAGGCGTTCGAAGCGTGGGCGGCGTTTGGCCATCTCCGGGTCCATAGCATTGACGGCCTCCACACGCAACAGACTGCGGTACTTTTCCGTCTCCTTGGGCGGGCGCACTTGGCCGATAACCATATCGCCGGTGCGCAGACCAAAGCGGCGGATCTGACTCTGCGAGACGTATACATCTTGCGAGCCGGGCACGTAACGTGCCGAACGCAGGAAGCCGATGCCCTCGTTGGTGATTTCGAGAACACCGCCACCAAAGCTGAATCCTTCGCGTTCGGCCTTCGCCTTGAGCAAGAGCAGGATGAGGTCCTCTTTTTTGCGCCCGCTGTAACCGGAAACTTTGTAAGTGCGAGCTAAATCCCGCAGTTCCGGTAGCCGCATAGCTTCTAGTGCACTCATATCCATATGTCGCAGCGCATCAGCTTGTTCTTCGATCTCAAGGACCGCCGCACTGGATGTTTCTTCTGACTCCTCTTCACCACCCTCGCTTGCGAGGTCGCCCTCATCCTCGTCAGGATAGTACTCTTCCGTGACATCCGGGCTCTCGTCCGTGGTGTCTTCTGTTCGCTCGACGGTGTCCTTCGTGTCTGTTGTGCCGTTTTGACCGGGCAGATCATGAGAATCTGCAGCGGTTTTATCTTCCGATTGTAGTTTTTCTTCTGGATCCATGGAATCCTCCTTAAAACAAGGTCCTATGCTAATTGAAGAGTTTAGGGCTTCAGGCCCATAACGTGACTATGGCCCAGGTCACAAAGCCCGTCCAGAGCAGGCTATCGATGCGGTCAAAGATGCCGCCATGTCCGGGGATCAATGCTCCGGTATCTTTGACCCCTACTTCGCGTTTAATCACTGAGACAAAGAAATCACCAGCAGTGGTCAGTGCTGAGATCACTGCACCAAGTACCAGACCCTTAACCGGCGTCAGGTTAATCGCACCCGGCGCAACGGTGGGCCACAGCCAACCGAGTAACAGGCCAGTCAGCGTACCGCTGATCACCTCACCGGCATAACCTTCCCAACTTTTTCCCGGGCTGATGGTGGGCGACATTTTGTGCCGTCCCCACTTCCGCCCAACGAAGTAAGCCATCGATTCGCTGATCCACACGATAGGCAATGCGGTGAGTGTCCACCATAGTCCATCTGGCAGCGCACGCATACGCCACAGATAAGCGCCACCGACGCCTAAGTATATCCCGCCTGCGAGGGTTAGTGCCCACTCTGCAGTCGGGTCGGCAATTGTGGGATGGCGGCCACGGCGGTAGAGAATCCATCCTGTCGTCAAAAGCGTCAGTCCGGCCAACCCTGGTGTGAACCACTTCCCGCTTCCCCACAGGGCTTCAGCCATCCACAGAAGATTGAATGCGAAGATGCATGGCAGAGCGAGTGTGTAGGCTTTGCGCCGTAGCATCTTTACGTATTCTACGGACGCGATTAATATCAGGGCGCTGATTAAAAGTGCGTAAGGCCATTGTCCCACAATAATGATGGCGATGGCGACCGGCAACAATATGGCGACGCTGATAACTCTGGTTTTCATGTAGTATGTATTTTTGCTCTATCTATTAGTTTTTGATGATTTACATCATCCGCTGCCTGGGGTTACGCACCGGCACAGAAAATGTGAGTCTATCCGTATTTTAACCCTGAGTTGCTAGATTTGGGCGTCGCAAATATTCACCGTGGTTAGGTTTCAGAGAGGATGAGGGGTACCCTAAAAATGGAGGGTATGCGCTGTCCTGTGTTTTCAGGTGTTCAGCCCGCCGTAACGTCGATCCCTTTGGCTGAATGTCTTCAGCGCCATGTAAAGCTCATCCTTGTCAAAGTCCGGCCAATAGACTTGTGTGCTGTAATATTCAGCGTAAGCGCCTTGCCACAGCAGGAAATTGCTCATTCGCATTTCCCCACTGGTGCGGATAATCAAATCTGCATCAGGAAGCCCTGCCGTATACAGGTGTTCGTTAATCAATGCCTCTGTTATCGCTTCAGCAGGAATTCCGGCTTTGACGATGCGGCGCACGGCTTCAACGATTTCCTGGCGTCCGCCGTAGTTGAACGCGATATTAGCGATCAACTTGTCATTGTTGCGCGTCAACTCTACCGCAGCTCGAATCTGTTCTTTGAGGTCATCTGAAAGGGGGGTCAAATCCCCGATATGTCTTAATTGTACACCATTTTTGTGTAATTCGCCAACTTCTTTTCCCAATGCGTCGCGGAGGATGCTAAGCAGCCCGCGCACTTCCGCAATAGGACGCCGCCAATTCTCGGAAGAGAAGGCATACAAGGTCACAATTTTTACGCCAAGCTCGACAGAAGCGCGTAGCACGCGCCGCAGATTTTCGACGCCGGCCCGGTGTCCAGCCAGGCGTGGCAGACCACGTTGACGAGCCCATCTCCCATTACCATCCATAATCATGCCGACATGCTGTGGAAGGTTTTCCAAAGGAGGGTAACTGTCCCCGTCTATGGGGGCCCCGTAGACGGGGCTATCTGTATTGCTCATGCGATCTCCATTAGCTTATGCATCAGCCTGTACGTCGCCGTGCGAATGGGAGAAAAGATAAAACGGGAGTGCTATGTGGGTAAAGAAAATGTGCGAGAACCGCAGGAGGCCTGCCTGACTGGGTCGAGAGTGCTTGCCCCCTGCGGCACCGGATTCAGATTTCCATAATATCTTGCTCTTTGCGAGCACCAGCTTCATCGACCTTATCCGAAAAGCGGTCGATGATCTTTTGCAGTTCATCTTGCCCGCGTTTGAGATCATCTTCGGAGATGAGCTTTTCGCTTTCGTATTCACGCAATTCTTCCAGTGTGTCGCGCCGGATGTTACGCAAAGCGATTTTGCTCTCTTCGACACGTCGTTTTACGACCTTGACCAGGTCGCGGCGACGCTCTTCCGTCAGGCGGGGGATGGGGATACGGATCACACGTCCATCGTTTCCCGGATTTAGTCCCAGATCTGCCTGCAAAATACCTTTCTCGACGGCCGCAATGGAGCCGGTATCGTAGGGACGGATGAGGAGCATCTGTGGCTCCGGCGCGGAGATGACGGCCAATTGGTTCAGGGGGGTGGGCATACCATAGTATTCCACCATCACCCGTTCCACCAAAGCTGGCGACGCGCGCCCGGTGCGGATGCTCTTGAAGTCTTCCTCCATTGCCTCCACCGTCTTGTCCATGCGGACTTCGGTTTCATTCATAAGCTCTTTGATCATACTGCCTCCTTCTTAAAGCTCGCTATCCACCGATGAGCGTTCCGGCAGATTCCCCGCGCGCTACACGTTCCAAGCTTCCCGGATCCCAGAGATTGAGCACAATAATCGGGAGTTGATTCTCCATACAGAGGGTGATGGCAGTTGAATCCATCACCCGCGATTGTAAGTTAAGTGCCTCTAGATAGGTTAGCCGTTCAAAACGGCGTGCATCGGGATTTTTAATGGGATCATCGCTATAGACCCCGTCCACCTTAGTGGCTTTGATGAGCAAGTCGGCGCCTGTTTCGGCGGCTCGCAATGCGGCGGCGGTGTCGGTCGTAAAATACGGGTTGCCGGTGCCTGCGCCGAAAACGACGACGCGCCCTTTTTCGAGATGGCGCATGGCGCGCAAGCGGATGTACGGCTCGGCAATCGCCCGCATTTCGATGGCGGTCTGAACGCGCGTGATAATCCCCTCGCGTTCCAATGCGTCTGCCAGGGCTAACGAATTCATCACCGTGGCAAGCATCCCGATCTGGTCGGCGCGCGAGCGATCCATTCCGTGCGCCAGCCCATCGACGCCGCGCCAGAGATTGCCAGCGCCGATGACAATGCCGATCTGAATTTCCTGAGCGTGGATTGCTGCAATGCGCCGCGCGACTTCCTCGGCACGTTGAGGATCGATGCCGACACCACCTGGATTGGAGAGTGATTCCCCGCCGATTTTGATGATGATTCGCTTGTATGTGGGATGGGTCACGCTGCGCCTCCGATCGATAAAAAGCCGGGGCAACAGCTTTAGCTATTGCCCCGACGACTACCTAATCCAGGCTCTCGCCTAACTCAAATCGGGCAAAACGGCGAACTACCATGTTTTCCCCGGTCTTTGTGATTTGCTCCTTGACTAGGTCGTCAATGGTACGGTCCTCGTCGCGAATGAACGCCTGTTCCAGCAGGCAGATATCCGTGTAGAACTTCTCCAACCGCCCATCGATAATGCGATCTATGACCGCTTCGGGCTTACCTTCTTCCAGCGCCTGTGCACGGTAAAGCTGCTTCTCGTGTTCGATGACGGACTCGGGAATATCCTCGCGTTTGACGTACCGGGGTGACATTGCCGCAATCTGCATCGCGACGTCGTTGACCATGTTCTTGAACTCATCGGTACGCGCCACGAAATCGGTTTCGCAATTGACTTCCAGCAGTACGCCGATGCGCCCGCCACCGTGAATGTAAGAAACGACCAAACCATCTTTTGCTTCACGATCTACGCGCTTGGCGGCTTTCGCCAGCCCTTTTTCCCGCAGATAGTCCACGGCCTTTTCGAAATCGCCCTCGGAAGCTTCCAAAGCTTTGCGGCAATCCAGGATCCCGGCTGCGGTTGCTTGTCGCAACTCTTTGACCATTTCAGTTGTGATTTCCATTTTTACGCTAGCTCCTCGTCGTCGTCATCCTCGTCGAGATCGCCCTCGTCTGCGAGGTCTTCTTCGTCTTCTTCGAGTTCGTCCTCGTCCTCATCCTCGTAGTCGTACTCTTCATCTTCAT
>JBJYXQ010000077.1:0-4162 GCA_046260035.1 Anaerolineae bacterium | reverse complement strand
TCTTCATCTTCGTCGTCGAATTGGATCTGCCGCAGGCGAGCTAATGTCTCAGCACTCAGGTACTTCTCATCCTCGGCGTAGACTTCCTCTTCCGGCGCACGTTCCTTGCGCAGAGCTAGCCCTTCGAGAGCGGCATCGGCGATTTTCGACGTCATCAGCCGGATGGCGCGAATAGCGTCGTCATTGGCAGGAATCACGCAATCAATCCTGTCCGGATCGCAGTTGGTGTCAACCACGGCGATGATGGGAATACCCATCCGGTCGGCTTCTTTGATCGCTGTTTCTTCATTTTTGACATCGATGACAAACACGGCACCCGGAAGTTGATCCATACCCCTCAGACCACCCAGACGGGCGTTGAGCTTGTCGATTTCCCGGTTGAACATTAGCGCTTCTTTCTTGGTCAGCAGATCGAATTCACCAGAATCGCGACGTGCTTCCAGATTGCGCAGGTGATCAATGCGTTGGCGGATGGTGCGCCAGTTAGTCAGCGTACCACCGAGCCAGCGATGGTTGACGTAGGGCATACTGGCGCGAGTCGCCTCCTGTTGGATGCTTTCCTGTGCCTGGCGCTTGGTGCCGATGAAAAGCACTTGCCGCCCCTCGGCGACAATATCGCGCACCATCGCGTAAGCACGTTCCAGAGCTTTGACCGTCTGCTGCAGGTCGATGATGTGCACGCCATTGCGTTCGGTGTAGATATAGCGTGCCATCTTGGGGTCCCAGCGCCGCGTGCGGTGCCCGAAGTGGACCCCTGTTTCCAATAACTGCTTCATTGTAACAACTGCCATTTTGTAAAAACCTCCTGTGATTTTGTTATGGGCCTCCGCGCCTTCATCCCCTTCGAGGACCGTTGTTTTCCGGCACACCCCCGTCGAGTCCGGTCGCGTGTGTTTTCTAGGCATAGCCCAGATGAAGATTCTACCATAAAATCATGAACCGGCAACCTTAGAATTGATATCAGGGTCCTATCATTCTCGCGAGCCAAGAGGCTTTTGTGTGTTGTCTTACCGCCAAAGCGGTGTTTTTACGGGGATTTTTATGGCGTGGCAAAGCCACGCCATAAAAATCCCCCCTTATCCCCGGCCTTTAGGCCGCATTTGTAACTGGCAGAATCTTGAGCCGCATTACACAAAGAGAATGATAAGACCCTGGAATTGGTATCAAGTTGGCAGATTTTGGAGACTCTGGTAAGATAAGACCGTTGCAACTCTGCTAAGAACCTATCCGCAAATTTGTCATTGGTGCATCAGAAGCGCTTGCACGTACAATTTTCGGATAGAATTTTAATCCAGTCTTGGGAGTCGATTGATGCCATTTGATGGAATGCCACAGCCCTGGTTGTGGGGGTATTTTCTTCCCGTCGGCCTGCTGCTGCTCACGTGGGGTGGATTGCCACCCCATAAAGCGCGTCGTGTGACGCCAGTCGCGGCGTTGGCGTTGGCGCTAGCGGTGGTGGGGTACTGGGCCGTCGGCTTTGCCTTCCACCTCGGCGGTGCGCAAGCCGTGCGTCCGGACGACTCCTCGCTTTCTGGATTGAAGGTGCTGTTTCCATTGGTTCCTAGAGATGTTGGATGGGGCTTTGTTGGCCTGTCTGGATTCTTTCTCTCCGGCCCGGAAATCACCTCGGCGGTGCTTGAGTTGTTCCTCGCCTATTTACCCTTGATGGCTTCAGCAGTGCTGCTGGTGACGTTGGCGTTGGTCGATACCCGCCGCTGGCTGATGGTCACGGCGGGCGCGCTCGCTGGGACGCTAGTTTTCCCGGTGGCCGCATGCTGGATGTGGGGCGGCGGCTGGCTGGCGCACCTGGGCGACACACTGGGACTGGGGCACGGCTTTGTGGATTTTGGCGGTGGCGCACTGGTGCTGTGGTTGCCTGGCGCATTGGCATTGGGTATTTTATTGTTTCAGCCACGTCACACGCCGGAGGATCCGCCCACGCCACCACCGGCCTACTTTCCCCTGTTAGCAAACCTGGGTGTTTTGCTGATGGGCATTGGTTGGATCGGCTGGACACTCTCCGCGCCCTTTCATACCAGCGGCGCAACGTGGGATTGGAATCGTGCAGCGTTCTCCGCGCTGCTCGGTATGGCCGGTGCAACACTGACCTCGCAACTCTATGCCTGGCTCGTTACCGGTGACCTGGAATCGCTGTTGGCCGCGCGCGGTTTGGCGGCGGGGTGGGGTGCAGCGCTAGCGGCAGCGCCCTTCGTGCCGCCATGGGCTGCGTTGGTGATTGGATTGTTGGGCGGGCTGTTGTTTTCCTTCATCTTGTATCTAACGAATGTTGTCTTGCGCTTGCGGGATGCGGCAGCGACAGTCGCCTTAGGTCTGGTAGGGGGATTGTGGGGACTGCTCAGCGTTGCTCTCTTTGCGGATGGGCAAGCCGGGCAGGGATGGAATGGCATATCCGGTAATGGAGGGGTGATTGGCGTCTTTTTTGGCGGCGGCGCAGGTCAGTTGACGGCGCAGCTCGTGGGTATTGTGGCGGTTGGGGTCTGGGGATTGCTGTGGGGTGGGCTATTAGGCCTGATCGCCAACCTTCACCTGTTCCGGCGCAAGCTCGCGCCGGTAGTTGAGGCCGTGACGTCGTCTGAGATGGTATGGCCACCGGAAGTGGCATCGTCATCTTCCGATATCCTCTCCGCTGAAGAGGGCGAACCGGTGCTGCCAGAAGCGATCCCCGAAGAAGTCTCTGAAACCGCCTCTGATACTGAGGATAAAGATCTTGGGACGAATTCCCAGGAATCTGTATTAACCTGATTTCCCATTTATGAAAATTGGTGTAGATTTAGCCTCTGTCCGAAAGCTGTGTCTGCGAGCGTTTTTGGTGCGTCAACGGCGAATTTTCGGATATGTCCTTATGTTTGATGCCCTAGGAATTTGCTCATGCGTGTGATTGCGGGAAAGGCGAAGGGACGTAAGCTCCAAGCAGTGCCTGGTCCAGGCACTCGTCCGATGACCGACCGGGCGAAGTCAGCGCTGTTCAGCATTACAGCTAATGATGTGCGAAACGCGAGCTTCCTCGATCTCTTCGCCGGGACAGGGCAGGTGGGCATCGAGGCACTGAGCCGGGGAGCTACACGTGCCGTCTTCGTTGAATTGCATCACGCTGCGCTGCGCGTCATTCACAGCAATCTAGCGTTGACTGGTCTGGCGGCGCAAGCAGAGGTTGTGCGCGACGACGTGTTCCATTATCTCACCACCCCATCTCAGCCGTTCGATTATGTTTACATTGCACCACCGCAGTATCGCGGTCTGTGGATTCAGACGCTACAGATGCTCGATGCTGTGCCAGGATGGTTGGCTGACGATGGTTGGGCCATTGCCCAGATCAACCCTGTGGAGTATGAGCCGGTTGCACTGAACAACCTGATCCTCTTTGACCAGCGGAAATACGGTAGTGTGCTCTTGTGCTTCTATATGTTGCGTACTACCTATGAGACTGTGACATCCTCAGGCGAGGATGAAGCATAAGACTCTATCCGAAAATTGTACTTGCTAGGGTTTTGGTGTGTTAACAACAAATTTCGGATAGGTTCCGACTGATCCCTGTAAATCGATAGTTTCTTCAACCTGGGGAGTGTTGAGTGAAACGCTATACAATTCTATTTTTGACGCGCTATCGCTCGCGGGAGCAGCAATTGTTGCCGGGCTTGAGTGCGCACTACACGGTGAGCGTGGCGCAAACGCGCCGCGATGCCATCGCTGCGTTGAGTGCTGAACAGGTTGATTTGGTTTTGGCTGATGTCTCTGCACTCCGCTTTGACCTGGTACGCTTTTGGGACGATGCGCGTGCCCGGAACCCCGATATGCGTTTTTTCCTCTTATTAGAAAAAGGTACCCGTCTTGATCAGGTGCCTCGTTCACATGGCTATTTACGCCACACTTTCTCAATTTCGCAACTATTGCGTCGTTTGGCACGGGTTCTGCCGACTCACCAGGGTGAAGTTGTCGCCTGGCAGGGGTTGCGCCTGGATATTCAAGGCCATTTCTTAATGTGGGATGTCAGGCAAGTCGCTATGACCCCCAAGCAGGTAGCCTTGGTGCAGGCTTTCTTGCGCGAGCCCATGACGCTCATCTCCCGTGCCCAACTGATGCAGGATGTATGGGGCACCAATTATATGGGCGATACGCGCACTCTGGATGTGCACATCCACGG
>JBJYXQ010000076.1:1904-5848 GCA_046260035.1 Anaerolineae bacterium | reverse complement strand
TTTGGATCAGTAATTCGCGCAAGCTCTTGCCAAGGCTTAAGCCCATGCTATAATCCGAGTTGTTTCTCCTAATTCATCCATCTTCACACACGCTGACTCCCTTACGCTTTCCCGCATCTTCTTGCGATCTCCGTATAGGGTTTTTATCGACATAATTTAGAAGATAGAAATCTGGATAATACACAGGAACTATAGTGGCCAACACTTATTCGTATATCAATACTGGATAACGGTTGGCCATTTATGTTTCGGGTCTTTCTCACGGGAGGTACTTTATGGATATGCTGCGTGTTTTTTTGCTGGGCAGGTTCCATATACAGTCAGGCGAGCAAATCCTCACCACCCTCAACACCGCAAAACAACTACAAGAGTTGTTCAGTTACTTGCTTCTCTACCAAGAACGTCCCCATTTCCGGGAAACTCTGGCCAATCTGTTGTGGGATGAAACCGCGACAACGCAACCACAGCGCTGTCTGCGGAAAACCTTGTGGTCTCTGCGCGATGCACTGGATGCACAAATCGACCACCTTAGCGAGGCACTCTTCCTCATCGAGCCGGAATGGATACAGATAAACCCGGAGGCCAATCTGTGGCTCGACACCGCCATCTTCGAGCAAGCCTTCGCAACTGTGCGAGACGTGCCGGGAGCCGAAATCACCTCCCAGTCTGCCGAGAACCTCAAAAATGTGGTAGACCTTTACCATGGTGATCTTCTGGAAGGCGTATATCACGATTGGGCCATTTACGAACGTGAGCGCTTCCAACATATGTACCTGGTGATGCTCAGCAAACTGATGGATTACTGCGAAGCACACCAGGAGTACAAGGCTGGCATCGACTACGGGACGCGCATCCTCTACTACGATCGGGCCCACGAGCGCACGCACCGCCAACTTATGCGTCTCTACTGCCTCGATGACAACCGTACGGAAGCGCTGCGCCAATATGAACGCTTCACCGAGGCCCTCGATAGCGAGCTTGGCGTCAAGCCCACGCAACGCACGCGTGCGCTCTACCAGCAGATTCGGCAGGATCAGTTCAACACGCCTACAGCGTCTCAGGATCCAGACAATGCGCCGGCTAACGTTGCGGCATCCGTCCTACCGGACATGCTCAACCGCCTCAGACAATTCCAAGCCACGTTGGTCGAGATGCAGACCCAGGTGTACAAAGATATCCAGATCGTGGACTGCCTCCTCAACGGCCGTTGTTGAGCCCCAACGGTCGCTGTTGAGACGGAATCAAAACTGTAGGTCACCTCGCAAGACGCCCAGGGAACGCTCGGGGAACGTCGCTAGGACATTGTCCTGGTAAAGTATCATCATAGCGCACTATCAATTTCCGCCGTGCCTTGTGCCGGCGAGGCGCTAACTGCGTATGGTGATGCCAATGAACCAATCAACGACCACAACCCACTCATTCATCGTGAAGATTTGGCTCGAAGACACTGCTGAGGAAGCCAAAAGAGTGACGTGGCGAGGCCATATCACGCACGTCTTCAGCGGCAAGCGACGCTATCTACAGGACCTGGACGATATCGCTGCCTTTATCACCCCCTACCTCAGAGCGATGGGGGGCAAACCAAGCCTCTCCTGGCGCATCAGGCAGTGGTTCAGGCGACCACAGTTGCTTTGGCGGAAATAAGTCCGACAACGTTATGAGCAATTACACGATCCTGCAAGATACGACCCTCGAATTGCGCCGGCGCATCTACGATGCGCTGGACTCCGCACCGGATGCGGATTTCGGCCTATCCAACCCGGAATCCGACATCACGCTTTCCCCACCCCGCGATCAGATGCAGGGCAACCCGCACCTTTCGCTCTATCTCTACCGCATCGATCAGGACGGTCACCTGCGCAATCAACCGTGGCTCCCCGACCAACAAACCGGCCTACGCTATCCCCCAATGCCCATCAAACTCTGCTATCTCATCACGCCATTGGAACGTGAAGAAGATCAGAACCAATTGATGCTCGGGCGCATTATCCAGCGCTTTCACGATCAGCCCGTGCTCGAAAGTCTGGGGGGCACGCCCCTGGATAACAGCCACGGGGGTAACAGCCCGGAGATGCGGATCACGTTCGAAGCCCTGTCAATGGAAGAACTCTCACATATTTGGAACGCCTTGCGCACCAATTACCGGCTATCGACGGCCTACAGCGTTCACGTCGTCACTGTCGACTCCGCGCAAGCCATCGCCGAAGCCAAGCGCGTCGTATCGGCGCACACCGTGGTCGGCGTTAAGGAATGAGTATGGCCCGGCAAAACCTCCGCAGCGTCGATACCGTCGTCACCCACCAGGCCTTGATCGTCGGGCGGGTCACCGATGGGCTAACCGGCAGGCCAACCCTTTATCCCTTCACCGTAGAACTACGCTACCAGACAGGTGTGGGGCAGCCGTTACGCAGCTATCCGCTCACGCCACGCACCGAGCCCAGCGGCGTCTTTGTCTTTCCTGGAGCGCCGACGACGGCCTTCCCGCAACTTTCGCCCGGAGAAACCCTGGATCTACGCCTTGCCGTCAGTGCACCACGTTACCAGGGACAGGAGGTCGACATCACGCTCAGCAACGCGGACCTGGCCCTCACTGATCAAACGCTCAATGCCGGGTCACTCACGGCGACCGCGTCCGTGCTGGATGCCCCGCTGGTGGAGCAGACGTTCGCGCTTTTGCCGGAACCGGTACATCTGGGTGGGCGCATCGTCAGCGCGGATGACCCCGAGCAGCCCGTGCCCAACGCCGAAGTCCGCATCACCGCGCCAGATGCGCGTGGCCCGGTTACAACCGACGTCGACGGTTTCTTCACACTGCAAAACTTGCCGGTCGCGGAAGAGGTTACGGTGCAAGTCAGTGCACCGCCGAACTTTGTACAGCGCGTGACCACGGTGCACCTCAACTATCGCCAGCCGGTCAACCATGTCGCCATTGCGCTGGAACCGGCCTGAGGATTGATGATTTATTGATTTGCAGATTTTCTGATCTTTGCGTATGGGTTCGCGGAGACCCACGATTCTCGCGGTGCGAGAATCGCGAACTGTTCTCCCGAATCGTTAGGAAACAACCTGGCTAAACCATAAAAAGAATGTAATCATTCAGAAAGGAGAGCGCACATGCCAGAATATCTTTCTCCAGGCGTTTACGTGGAAGAAGTGCCTTCGGGGAACAAACCCATTGAAGGCGTGAGCACCAGCACGGCGGGCTTCGTCGGCGTAACCGAGCGCGGCCCGGTGAACGAACCCACGCTGGTGACGAGTTATGCCGACTTCACGCGCAAGTTCGGCGGTTACCTTGACCACCGCATCTTCACCGGGAATCGCGATGTCCTGCCCTATGCCGTCGAAGGCTTCTTCACCAATGGTGGAACCCGTGCTTACATCACGCGCGTTGTCGGCGGGAATGCAGCCTTTGCAGAAGTCGACCTCTACGGTGTGCCACGCACGAATCCTGCCAGTACCACGCTCGCACAGCGTGTGGCGGCCGGCGGCGATACGCTGCTACTGGACAGTGGCACCAACATCGCCGATACGGACGTACTTTTGCTGCAAGATGGCACGCGCTCAGAATATGTCACCGCCACCAGTGATCCATTGGATACCGGCGTGCGCCTGCAGGGCAGTCTCCACCACGACCAGCCTGACACCGGGGCCGTCGTCGTGCAGACGGTGACACCCGGCGCGGCTCTCACCATCACCGGCGATATGAGCGCCGGTGGCGGCCTGCAGCTTGATGCCGGGGATGTGGCGGGATTGAGCGCCGGCGATGTACTGCGCGTGCAAGATACCGGCGATCCTACCCTCACCGAGTTCGTCATCATTGCCACGAACGGCACAGCCGACATCGTTGAGCCGGGTCTGCTCTTCGATCACCCACAAGCGACCACCGAAGTACATCCGGTCACAATGGCCGATGCAGGCGTCGCGACTACCGCGCTGGATGGCGC